>NZ_CDROCK010000005.1:0-177448 GCF_977020205.1 Pseudomonas sp. AIG
TGGGGTTGGCCACCACGATGCCGTCGGCCTGCGCCCACATCGGTTGCCAGAACATCACGTTCGCCAACAGGAACGCCAACCCGCGTTTGGGCATGCCCAAAAAAGACTCATGTGTTCTCACGGCCGTAGAAGGTCGGTCTGCAAGGAAGGCGAACTGACGAACATCCATGTCGATGATCTCGAAAAGTTGTTTTTAGATAAAAAAGTCGAGGCGGAAATAGATCGGTGCTTCACGCTCGGTCAGCGCATCGGGGCGTTCCAGGGAATGGGCAAACGTCACCCCGGCAGACAGGTATTTGCCACGGGCAAACAGGTCCAGCGAATTGCTCGACATGCGCCCGTGCTGATCGCCGTTGTAGCGACCGTTCTGGATCACACCCTGGTCGTAACCGAGGCTGGTGCCGTATTCGGAGAACACCGGTTGCAGCCATTCGATGGTCACCGGGCGCGACCAACGCAGATCGTTGCGCCAGTAACCACCGCTATCGCCGGACAGCGACTGGTCCTTGTAACCACGAATCGACGACGAGCCACCAAGGCTGGTGCGCTGCGGGCTGAACAGCACATCTTCACTGCGCTGGCCGGTCATCAGGCTGCTGAAACTGAACGACTCGCCCCACAACTTGAACGGCTGCAGGTAGCTCAGGGTGGCGGTGTATTTGCGGTAGCGTGCATTAGGCTCGCCGGGGCCGGGATCGTGACTGCCCTGCGCATCGAAGGCACCGATGCCCTCTTGCATGCCGGCGTCAAAGTTGACGAAGGCACTGCCGACACGGCGACCGTGGTTGAAGCCGAACTGCGCTTCGCTGATGCGGTTGCTGCTCAGTTTGAGTTTGCTGTCTTCGATGAAGTTGTTGGTGCGCAGATACGACAGACCCGCGCTGAGCGAGGTCTTGCTGACGGCATCGCGATGGATCACCCGCTCGGCGCGCAACTGATGGTTTTCGCTGTCGCCGGTCTGTTTGAAGTTGTAGAGGTTGGCGGCGATCTGCGAGCGGTATTCGCTCTGGCTGTAGGTGTAGCTGAACGTCCACCAGCCCCACGGCAAGCTGTAATTGAGCATGGCGTTGTTGGAGGTGTGCTGATGGTCAGTCATCGCATCGTGACCGCCGCGCAGGCTCAACTGATCCGCCAGGCCAAGCGGGCTGTCCCAGTCAAACGTGGTGCCCCACTGCTGCTCACCGGTGCTGCGCTGGCCGTCGTTGTTGCGCGACAGCCCGACTCGCCATGGCTTCTGCGGCGTGTTGGTGACCAGCACTTCGCTGCCACCGACGTTCTGGCCGGGCGCCAGCTCCATTTTTGCCTGATTGGATGGCAGGCGGTTGAGCTGATCGACCATTTGCTCAATCTCGCGCAGGTTGACCAGTTCACCGGTGTTGCCGGGAAAGGCCATGGCCAGTTCGCGCTCCGAGAGCTGACTGTTTTCCGCGCCCTTCATGCCTTCCAATTTGCCTTCGACCACCAGCACTTGCAGATGCCCGGTGGACAGATCCTGCTGCGGCAGATAAGCGCGGCTGGTCACCAGGCCTTTCTCGATGTAATGATCGGTGATGACTTTGAGCAGCTCGTTGAGCTGAGGTACGCCCAGGCACTCACCGATATAGGGCTTGAGCAGACGGTTTTTTTCGTTGTCCGACAGGCTGTCGGCACCCTTGAGCTCAATGTCTTTGATCGGGAAACAGCGGGTATCGGTGGGGGCTGCCGGTTGTGCAGGCTTGGCGTCCTTGCCGGGCAGATCCTTGAGTTCCTCAAGGCGTCGCTGCTGTTCTTCGAGCAGGCGGTTCTGGCGGTCGCGGATAAGGTCGGTGTCGCCGGGAGTCGGAGCGGCGACGGCAATCTGAAGTGGAGACAGGCACAGCAAAGCTACGCACAACCTCGCCACGAGGGCGGGTGAGGACATGTTCGATCCCTCGAGACGAAAAGTGACATCAAAATAGTGGCGCGATATTAGATGGCCACCATTTTGACGTCAAACAATCGCTTCGACCGTTTGTCGGGTTTGTAACGAGGAATGTACAAACGGCATCGCAGTCCCGCTAGGCATAGCCTGATTGATCAGCGCCGCCTTTCAGTGTTCAACACCCAGTCGCGTCGCAACGTCTTCCGGGGCCAGCACGCGACCATCGGCCGCCGTCAATTCCAGCTTGCGAATCGGCTGACGATCCTTTGCATCAACCATCACCGACCCTGGCTCACCCGGCGCGTACATGAATTCACCGCCCCATTGCGACAGTGCGACGATCACGGTCTGCAAGGCTTTGCCACGCTCGGTCAGCACGTATTCCTTATAAGCCCCGCCGTCGGCGGCCGGCAGCGCTTGCAGAATCCCCTGCTCCACCAGCCCCTTGAGGCGTGCGCTGAGCATGTTCTTGGCGATATCCAGACTCTTCTGGAAATCATTGAAACGCCGGATGCCGTCCAGCGCATCGCGAATGATCAGCAACGACCACCAGTCACCGATCAGGTCCAGCGTGCGGGCGACCGGGCAGGCATTGCCCTGCAGGCTTTTGCGTTTCACGTAAACGTACTCCCTCGATTCAGTGGTCGGCCGGGCGGCTTTGAGTTGCATCATACAACTCTGGCGCGGATCCATGACCGAGCCGACGTAAAGCCAGCACCTGCATACAAGTAGCCGGATCGCTTTGCGCTGATAGTGAATGCCGCCATTCCGGCACTACCGCGAACCCTGAAGCAGGAGTTTCCATGAGCACCTTCACCACGCAAGACGGCACCGAGATCTATTTCAAGGACTGGGGCAGCGGTAAACCCGTGCTGTTCAGCCATGGCTGGCCGCTGGATGCCGACATGTGGGAATACCAGATGGAATACCTGAGCAGCCGTGGCTATCGCACCATCGCGTTCGATCGCCGTGGCTTCGGTCGTTCCGACCAGCCGTGGACCGGTTACGACTACGACACCTTCGCCGATGACATCGCGCAACTGATCAATCATCTGGACCTGCGCGATGTGACGCTGGTGGGCTTCTCGATGGGCGGTGGCGACGTCAGCCGCTACATCGCCCGGCATGGCAGCGAGCGGGTTGCCGGTCTGGTGCTACTGGGTGCGGTCACGCCGCTGTTCGGCAAGAAAGCCGATTTCCCGCAGGGCGTCGACAGCTCGGTATTCGACGGGATCAAGGCCGGCCTGCTGCAGGATCGCGCACAGTTCATCGCCGATTTCGCTGCGCCGTTCTATGGCACCAATCAAGGCCAGAAAGTCTCCGACGGCGTGCTCACGCAAACGCTGAATATCGCCCTGATGGCCTCGCTCAAAGGCACCGTGGATTGCGTCACGGCGTTCGCGGAAACCGACTTCCGCCCGGACATGGCCAAGATCGACGTGCCGACGCTGGTCATTCATGGCGACGGCGATCAGATCGTGCCGCTCGAAACCACCGGTAAACAGGCGGCGGCGCAAATCAAGGGTGCCGAGTTGAAGGTTTACGCCGGGGCACCGCACGGTTTTGCGGTGACGCATGCGCAGGCATTGAATGAGGATTTGCTAGCGTTTCTCAAACGCTGAAAATTCGAAATTAAAAAGTCCGTCGGCATCGGCTTGACGGACTTTTTTGTTACCCTCGCTCAATGACCCCTTCCGACCTCAATGAAATGGACGAAGACATCTCTGTGCAAGCCGCCGATTGGTGCATGCGTCTGCACGATGACAATTGTCCGCCGGCTGTACGCCAGGATTTCCAGCGCTGGATACAGCGCGACCCGCGCCACGCTTTCGAATACGCAAAAATGCTCGAAATCTGGGATCTCAGCGGCCAATTGCCGGATGCGCCCGAGACGGCGAAAAAACTCCTCACCGGTGACACACTGGCGCGCAAAGGCTCGCGCGAAATATAGGGGTTACGCTCGCCCCTCTCTTCCCGCTCAAACAGCTAGAAGCCGCGTATTTAAAGGCTTTCGCCCTTCTGCATCAGAATTTTATCTTCACATCCCAGCTTAATAATATTTTACCGATATCCCCCCTCTCCCTAGTCTGACCTCAAGCAAAACGGACAAGCCAACAGCGGCCCGAATCCCACTGCCTTGCTAGGAAGGATGTAGAGATGACCCCTGAAATAATAAAAACAGACACGCTGATCGTGGGTGCCGGCCAAGCGGGCGTGGCGATGAGCGAGCACCTGAGCAAACTCGGCGTGCCGCATCTGGTGCTGGAGCGCAATCGCATTGCCGAACGCTGGCGCACCGGGCGCTGGGACTCGCTGGTTGCCAACGGCCCGGCATGGCACGACCGCTTCCCGGGTCTGGAATTCGATGACGTCGATCCCGACGGTTTCGCCCCGAAAGAACGCGTGGCCGATTACTTCGAAGCCTACGCAAAGAAATTCAATGCGCCGATCCGTACCGGCGTGGAAGTGAAAAGCGTGGTGCGCAATGTCGGGCGCCCGGGTTTCACTGTCGAGACGTCCGAAGGTGTAATCGAAGCCAGCCGCGTCGTCGCCGCGACTGGCCCGTTCCAGAAACCGGTGATCCCGGCGATTGCCCCGCAAGACCAACGTCTGCTGCAAATCCACTCCGCTGACTACCGTAACCCGCAGCAATTGCCGGCAGGCGCGGTATTGGTGGTGGGCGCAGGTTCCTCCGGTGTGCAGATTGCCGATGAATTGCAACGTTCCGGCAAGCAGGTTTACCTGTCGGTTGGCGCCCACGACCGCCCACCGCGTGCTTACCGCAACCGTGATTTCTGCTGGTGGCTGGGCGTGCTCGGCGAGTGGGATCAGGCGGCAATGAAACCCGGTCGCGAGCACGTGACCATTGCAGTCAGTGGCGCCCATGGCGGTCGCACCATCGATTTCCGTGGTCTGGCCCATCGCGGCATGACCCTGGTCGGCGTTACCGAGTCGTTCAATAACGGCGTGGTGACCTTCAAGCAGGATCTGCTCGGCAATCTCAATCGCGGCGACGAAAACTACCTGGCGTTGCTCGATGCTGCCGATGCCTACATCGAGCGCAACGGCCTCGATCTGCCGGAAGAACCGGAGGCGCGCGAAACCTATCCCGACCCTGAGTGCGTGAAAAATCCGCTGGCCGACCTGGATCTGGCCGAGGCCGGCGTCACGTCGATCATCTGGGCCACCGGGTTTGCCGTGGATTACTCGTGGCTGCAAGTCACGGCGTTCGATGACAAGGGCAAGCCTGTGCATCAGCGCGGCGTGTCGAGTGAGCCGGGGGTGTATTTCCTCGGTTTGCCGTGGCAGTCACGCCGGGGTTCGTCGTTTATCTGGGGCGTGTGGCACGACGCCAAGCACGTCGCCGATCACATCGCCACCCAGCGCAAATACCTCGACTACCGCGATGCCGAGCAGCGTGAAGCCACATTGCACTCGGGTACCCACAGCAAAGCCGCCGACACCGTCGACGCTTGATATCCCTCTTTCGCTCCGGCGCCGATTGCGCCGGGGCAAACCTTCTTTCAGGAGCTGCACATGAGCAAGCCTACCCACACGCGCATTCGTATGTTCAACACCAAAGACACTTACCCGAACCAGACGCTGGACAACGACTTGTGCCAGGCCGTGCGTGCCGGCAACACCGTGTATGTCCGTGGGCAAGTCGGCACTGATTTCGACGGCAATCTGGTCGGTCTGGGTGATCCGCGTGCGCAGGCTGAACAGGCCATGCGCAACGTAAAGCAACTGCTCGAAGAAGCCGGCAGCGACATGAGCCACATCGTCAAGACCACCACTTACCTGATCGACCCGCGTTATCGCGAGGCGGTGTATGGCGAAGTCGGCAAGTGGCTCAAGGGGGTGTTCCCGATTTCCACCGGACTGGTGGTGTCGGCGCTGGGGCAGCCGCAGTGGTTGATGGAGATTGATGTGATTGCGGTGATTCCTGAGTAAGTCAGGAAACCGAGTCGCGGCCTTCGCGAGCAGGCTCACTCCCACAGGGGAATGTATTTCAATGTGGGAGTGAGCCTGCTCGCGATGAGGCCCGCCCAGACACACAAGGAGTCCAATAGATGACCTTTTCAATCGCAGCCCGCTGTGCTGAAACCGGCCAGTTCGGTGTCGCCATCAGTTCCTCCAGCATCGCCGTCGGCGCCCGCTGCCCGTGGCTGTTGCCGGGCGTTGGCGCGGTGTCGAGCCAGAACATCACCCTGCCGTCACTCGGTCCGGAAGTCCTCGCGCTGATGGAGCAGGGTCTGGCGCCGGACGATGCGCTGGACAAGGTCCTGACCCGCAACGGCTACAGCCAGTACCGCCAGATCACCGCGATCAACCACCTCGGCCAGACCGCACATTTCAGCGGTGCACAAACCCTCGGCGTGCACAACGCGGTCAGCGGCGAACAGTGCGTGGCCGCCGGCAACATGCTCGCCGGGCGTTCGGTGATCGAAGCGATGGTCAGCGCCTTCGAGGACGGCGAAGGTCAACTCGCCGATCGTTTGCTTAAAGCCCTGCACGCCGCACAAGCCCTTGGCGGTGAAGCCGGTCCGGTGCATTCGGCCGCTGTCGTGGTGGTCGGTGAACAAACCTGGCCGATCGTCAACCTGCGCGTGGATTGGGCCGATGAAGACCCGATCGGTCAGTTGCAAACGCTTTGGGATGCCTACGAACCGCAGCTTCAGGACTACATCGATCGCGCCCTCGATCCCGCCAAAGCGCCGGGTTATGGCGTGGCCGGTGATGACCGATGAACAGCGTCGAGTTGCTCAAAGCGTTGGTGGCGTTCGATACCACCAGCCGTGAATCCAACTTACAGTTGATCGAGTTCGTCCGCGATTACCTTGAAGAGTTCGACATCCCGTGTGCGCTGATTTACAACGACGAGCGCAGCAAAGCCAACCTGTTCGCCACGATCGGCCCGGTGGATCAACCGGGCATCGTGCTGTCCGGGCACACCGATGTAGTGCCGGTTGACGGCCAGCCGTGGACGCTGCCGCCGTTCGAACTGACGGAACGCGACGGCAAAGTATTCGGGCGCGGTACGGCAGACATGAAGGGTTATATCGCCTGCGTGCTGGCCTTGGTGCCGGCGCTGGTGCAAGCGTCGTTACGTCTGCCGGTGCACATTGCTCTGTCTTATGACGAAGAGGTCGGCTGCCTCGGTGTGCGCTCGTTGCTCAAGGTCTTGCAGCAACGCCCGATCAAACCGCTGTTGTGCATCATCGGCGAACCGACCGAACTGAAACCGGTGCTCGGCCACAAGGGCAAACTGGCGATGCGCTGTGATGTGCAGGGCCATCCGTGCCATTCGGCCTACGCACCGCTCGGGGTTAATGCCATCGAATACGCCGCCGAACTGATCGGCGAACTGGGTCGCCTCGGCCAACAACTGAAAGCGCCGGAGCATCACGATGCGCGCTTCGATCCGCCCTACAGCACGGTGCAGACCGGTGTCATCAGCGGCGGAAAAGCCTTGAATATCGTGCCTGCCGATTGCCGTTTCGATTTCGAAATCCGCGCCCTGCCCTCACAGGATCCGGCGCTGGTTGCCGAAGCATTGAAAGACTATGCCGAGCGCGAAGTGCTGCCGCGCATGCGTGCGGTCAATGCGCAAAGTGATATCCGCTTCAGCGCCTTGTCGGCGTATCCGGGGCTGGCCACTGATGCGCAAAGTCAGGCCGCCGAGTTGATTTCGGTTTTTTGCGGCTCGAAGGATTTCGGCACCGTGGCGTTTGGCACTGAAGGCGGGCTGTTTGATGCTGTCGGCATTCCGACCGTGGTCTGCGGGCCCGGCAGCATGGATCAGGGCCACAAACCCGATGAGTTTGTCAGCCTCGATCAATTGCAGGCTTGCGATCAGATGCTCCAGCGCATGCTTGCGTTTATCCGTGATTGAACCCCGGCTCGACGGCACTCACGGGTGCAGTCGGGCCAACTCTTCACGGCAATGATCGACAAACAACTGCACCGGTTTGGTCAGTTGCACCCGCCGCAGCCAGGCCGCCGATAATCCCGAACCGGTGACGTCTTCCGCCAGCGGCACGCACACGACTTGCTGACCGTCGTAGGTGTAGTCGCTGAACGGTTTGGTCACCAGAATCGAAAAGCCGAAACCGTTGCCGACCATGCCGCGCACCATCTCGATCGACGGTGAGCTGAAGACGATGTTCGGCGTCAGGCCGCGCTCTTCGAAGATGCTCACGAAATAGGTGCGGCTCGGCACCACGTCGAGCAGGATCATCGGTTCCAACACCAAATCATGCAGCGAGACTTTCGCCTGTTGCGCGAAGCGATGGCTGGCCGGCAGCAACGCATAAGGCTGTTGCGGCGGCATCAGCGGCGCGGTTTCGATGGTGCTGTCCAGATCGTGTTCGAACAGCATTGCCACGTCGATGCTGCCGGCGGTCAGCGCCTGCACCAGTTCCTGCTGTTCGCCATCACGAATACGGATTTCCACACCCGGCCAACGCGCCTTGAACCCGGCGATCAGGCGCGGCAGGTACAGCGGCGCGACGGTCTCGAAACAGCCAATATCGATCTGCCCCGCCACCACGTCGTTGTCGGCCAAAGCGTTCTGCTCAAACTCATGGGCGACCCGCAGCAGCTCCAACGCCTTGCGATAGAAGCGCGAACCGCTGGGCGTCAGAGAGACGCCTTGGGCGTGGTGGCGGATGAACAACTGCACGCCGAAGCTTTCCTCCAGATGCTTGATCGCGGTGGAAACCGACGGCTGTGCGATGTACAGCTTGCGCGAGGCTTCGGCGACGCTGCCGCAGTCGGCGGTGGTGACGAAGTATTTGAGTTGGCGCAGGTTGTAGGCGGCCATATGAGTCTCCAAAAGAGCGCGGGTGTTCGCCCTGTTTCCCTGGCGCACGATCAGGTTTGAACATACCGGACGCGCGCACCCGCCGAAGCATATTTTTTTTAAGGTCTGAAGCAACAAACTTACTAATTTATCTATCCCGACGCTTTGCACATGATCACTTCAACAAGAAATGCGCCGCCCGTGCCGGCGCTTGCCGAAGTACGTCCACGTACTCATCCTTGCCTTGGAGTTCGTCATGGCTACCCCTGCAGCATCCTCCGCTCCGCTGATTGAAAAACACACGATAGGATACGTGCCCCCCGAAGATCGCCACGGAAAGGTCAGGGATCTGTTCACCCTTTGGTTCGGCGGCAATATCGCGCCGTTGCCCATCGTCACCGGTGCACTGGGCGTGCAGTTGTTCCACTTGAATCTGGTCTGGGGCATCGTTGCGATTCTCGTCGGCCATCTGGTCGGCGGCGTGCTGATGGCGCTGCACTCGGCGCAAGGCCCGCAAATGGGCATCCCGCAAATGATCCAGAGCCGCGCGCAGTTCGGCTCCCTCGGCGCGCTGCTGGTGGTACTGATTGCCGGCGTCATGTACATCGGCTTCTTCGCCTCCAACATCGTCCTTGCAGGCAAGTCGTTGCACGGCGTGGTCGATAGCGTTCCCGTGCCGGTCGGTATCGTCATTGGCGCAGTCGGTTCGGGAGTCATCGGCATCATCGGCTACCGCTTCATCCACGTGCTCAACCGCATCGGTACCTGGGTGCTGGGGATCGGCATCGTGGTCGGTTTCGGCTACATCTTCACGCACATTCAGACTGACGACTTCCTCACCCGTGGCAGCTTCAACCTGTCCGGCTGGCTGGCCACGGTGTCGTTGGCGGCGTTGTGGCAGATCGCGTTTGCGCCTTACGTGTCCGACTATTCGCGTTACTTGCCGGCCGATGTCAAAGTCTCGTCGACGTTCTGGACCACGTATCTGGGCTCGGCGCTGGGCTCAAGTCTGGCGTTCATCTTCGGTGCCGTTGCGGTGCTGGCCACGCCTGTGGGCATGGACACCATGGACGCGGTGAAACTCGCCACCGGCTCGATTGGCCCGCTGATGCTGGTGCTGTTCCTGCTCAGCGTGATCAGCCACAACGCTCTCAATTTGTACGGCGCGGTGCTGTCGCTGATCACTCTGGTACAGACCTTCGCCTACCGCTGGATCCCCACCGCCAAGAGCCGCGCAGTGATCTCGATCATCGTCTTGCTGGCCTGCTGCTTCGCCGCCGTCGGCGCCTCGAAAGACTTCATTGGCCACTTCGTCGACATGGTGCTGGTGCTTTTGGTGGTGCTGGTGCCGTGGACCGCGATCAACCTGATCGACTTCTACGCGATCCACAAAGGCAAGTACGACATCCAGTCGATCTTTCAGGTCGATGGCGGTATCTACGGCCGTTACAACCCGCAGGCGTTGCTGGCCTACGCGATCGGCATCGCCGTGCAGATCCCGTTCATGAACACGCCGTTGTACGTCGGTCCGGTCTCGGCACACATCAACGGTGCGGATCTGTCGTGGCTGGTGGGGTTGCTGGTGACCTCGCCGTTGTATTTCTGGCTGGCTAACCGCGACACGTCTTATCGTCGGCGGATGATGGGCGGGAAACTGGCGAACAGTCTGTGAGATTGTCCCGATGAAAAACCAAGGCCCGCCTAGTGCGGGCCTTCTCTGTTGCGCTGTGGTATTTCTTTACGCCTGACGACGATTGGGTAAGGGACATTCAGTGCTGCGAATACTCGGTAAAGCCTCATCGATCAACGTGCGAAAAGTGCTGTGGACGTGCGCTGAATTGCAGATTCCCTTCACGCGTGAAGATTGGGGTTCGGGGTTCAAGTCGACCGACACACCTGAGTTCCTGGCGTTGAATCCCTGCGCCATGGTGCCGGTACTTCAGGACGGTGATTTCACGCTGTGGGAATCGAACACAATCATTCGTTATCTGGTCTCGCGCTATGACGGCGCGCAGTTTTATCCGACGGAGCCGATGGCTCAGGCGCGGATTGATCAGTGGATCGATTGGCAGGCTTCAGAGCTGAATCGCTCGTGGTCGTACGCCTTTATGTCGCTGGTGCGCCAGTCACCAGAGCATCAGGACAGCGCTGCGTTGGCCAACGGCATCGAGCAATGGTCGAAGAACATGCAGATTCTCGAGCGGCAACTGGATTCAACCGGTGCTTACGTCAGTGGCGATGGGTTTTCACTGGCAGATATCCCGATCGGACTGTCGGTGAATCGCTGGTTCGAAACGCCACTCAATCATCAGCACTTGCCCGCCGTCAGCGCCTACTACGAGCGCCTGAACCAACGCGAAGGCTATCGCCTGTACGGGCGAAACGGCACGCCATAAAGCAAAAAACCGCTGATACCGAATCGCGGAATCAGCGGTTTTTTTATTTGCCTGAATAGTAAATCAGGCCGGCACACCCAGAATGATGTGCGAAGCCTTGATCACCGCCGTGGCGCTGACGCCTTTGGCCAGGCCCAATTCAGCAACGGCATCGCGGGTCACGATCGAGTAAACCTTGGAACCACCGGCCAGCTCGATGACCACTTCGGCGTTGACCGCGCCATCGGTCACGCTCAGCACTTTGCCTTCCAGGCAGTTGCGTGCCGACAGGCGGATGTCACTGGATTCGGTCATCAGCATGACCCATGGCGCCTTGACCAGCGCGACGGCTTCTTTGCCGACGGCGATGCCGAGATTTTTGATGCTTTCCATGGTCACGACCGCAACCAACTGCTCACCGCCAGCCAGGGTCAGTACCACTTCGGCGTTGACCGCACCGGCCTGAACATTGCTGACTTTGCCTTTGAATACGTTGCGTGCGCTGACTTTCATGATGGACGTCCTGTTTTTTGACTTTGGAGTTAGGAAACGGCGTACATCATCGAAGTTGGCGCTGTATAAAAACAACTATAGCGCTGCGCTCTGTTGTCACGTCCCCATAAAAGCATGCTCCGAAAAATCGGCACAAATCAGATCAGCAGGTCTTCGTAAAACGCGCCAAACGCACGCGACGGGTGAGCGATCTGGATTTCCAGAATCCACACGCCCGCATTCGGCGCCTGATCGAAGTCACCCAGATCACCGCCCCGGTGAATCGCATGAGGAAAATCGCTGACCCGATGGCCTTTGATATTCAGGTTCAGCACCCAGCCCATCGCCTCGGCCTGATCCGTCGCGAAGCGGTAAAGCTCGATGCCGGAAACGCCCTCGCGCCACAACGCCTCGACCCGATCGAACAGTTCTTTACAGGCCGACGCACAAGCGATCATGTCCGGATCGGATCCGGTGGTGTAGGTCGCCCCCGCATCACCTTCATGCCCCTGCCAGACCACACCCATGTCGATGAAGAAAATATCGTTTTCACCCAGTACAGGGTCGCCGTCGGAACGCTGTTTGAAAGTCTTCAGCGTGTTGGCACCGAAGCGGATCAGCAGCGGATGCCAGATGCGGTCCATACCCAGTTCAGCAAGGATTTCCTTGCCACGCGCCGTCGCTTCGGACTCGAGCATGCCCGGTTTGATCACCGCAGCGATGGCGTCGACGGCCTTCCAGGTCAATTGCTGGGCATGGCGCATGGTCTCCAGCACAAAACCTTCGCCAACGGCTTCTTTGCCGCTCAGAACTGCTTTTTCGCTCAGGGCTGTGGTCATTTCCTTGTTCCTCATGACTGCGTTGTATAGTTTTTTATATTGCGAAACGCCGATAAAGATACAGCCATGACACAAAGTGTCAATTACTCTTCTGCACGCACCACACCGCGCTCTTCCAGCAAGCGCACAAACATGCTCAGACTGCGCGACACCGTGCCCCGTCGCCACACCAGCCAGGTAGTCAGATAACGAAAGTCCGCCGCCAATGGCCAAACGCTGACTGTGGCACTCCCCGGCATGCTCTGGAGCATTTTGCGCGGCATCAGCGCCAGTCCGGCACCGGCGCTGACACAGGCGAGCATGCCGTGGTACGACTCCATTTCGAAGATCTTGCCCGGCACCGCCGCGTCGGTACTGAACCATTTTTCGAAGTGATGACGGTAGGAACAGTTGGAGCGGAAGGCGTAGATATTCTCGCCATTCACATCCGCTGCACGTTTTACGGGGGCGTGATTGAGCGGCGCGATGATGACCATTTCCTCTTCGAACGCCGGCACGCCTTCCAGCGTCGGATGCAGCACCGGGCCGTCGACAAACGCAGCGGCCAAGCGTCCGGAGAGCACGCCATCGATCATCGTCCCCGAGGGCCCCGTCGAGAGGTCGAGATCAACTTTCGGGTGCAATTGGTTATACGCCGCGAGCAATTCGGGGATGCGCACCGCCGCTGTGCTTTCCAGCGAACCCAACGGAAACGCGCCTTGCGGTTCTTCACCCGCCACCGTTGCACGCGCCTCCTGAACCAAGTCGAGAATCCGTCGCGCATACTCAAGAAAACTCCACCCCGCCGGCGACAGGCGCAAACGACTTTTCTCACGGATAAACAGATCAACACCCAGATCCTGCTCGAGCTGCTTGATCCGCGTGGTCAGGTTCGACGGCACGCGATGGATCTGCGCGGCGGCGGCGCTGATGCTGCCGTGTTCGGCAACGGCTTTGAAGATTTCCAGCTGCACCAGATCCACAATCATTCTCCAATCGTGAAAGAAACGATCTTTATTATTCAGTTTCCAGAAAACAAACACCACCCTACTCTAGGCTCATCCGACGAACCTGCAGGACGATGCCATGAGCCAGATTTCCAGCCAGACCCACGCCATCTCGATCAACCCCGCCACGGGCGAGCAGATCGGTCATTACGCATTTGAATCCGCCGCCGCCCTCGACGCCGCGCTGACTCGCGCCGCTTACGGCTTTGGCAAATGGAAGCGCAAGCCGTTGCAGGATCGTTCGCGCTTGTTGACCGCACTGGCCGGTGCGCTGCGTGAAACCAGCGAGGCCATGGCCACGATGATCACTCAGGAAATGGGCAAGCCCATCGCCCAGGCACGTGGTGAAATCGAAAAATGCGCCAAGCTCTGCGAGTGGTACGCCGAACACGGCCCGGCGATGCTCGACGCCGAACCGACGCAGGTTGAAGGTGGCAAGGCGCGCATCGAATACCGCCCGCTCGGCCCGATTCTCGCGGTAATGCCGTGGAACTTCCCGATCTGGCAAGTGCTGCGCGGCGCGGTTCCAGCGCTGATCGCCGGCAATACTTACGTGCTCAAGCATGCGCCGAACGTGATGGGCAGCGCCTATCTGTTGCGCGACGCCTTCACCCGCGCCGGTTTCGCTGATGGCGTGTTTGAAGTGATCAACGTCACCCCGGAAGGCGTTTCCACCGCCATCGCTGACCCACGCATTGCCGCCGTGACCCTGACCGGTAGCGTGCGTGCCGGTATGGCCATCGGCGCTCAGGCCGGTGCCGCACTGAAGAAATGCGTGCTGGAACTCGGCGGCTCCGATCCATTCATCGTGCTCAACGACGCCGATCTGGATGAGGCGGTACAAGCCGCCGTTATTGGTCGCTACCAGAACTCCGGCCAAGTCTGCGCGGCGGCCAAACGATTGATCATCGAAGAAGGCGTGGTCGAAGAATTTACCCGCAAGTTCGTCGAAGCCACGCGCAAGTTGAAGGTCGGTGATCCGCTGTCCGCCGAGACCTACATCGGTCCGATGGCACGCTTCGACCTGCGTGACGAACTCGACCAGCAAGTGCGCGACACTCTGGAAGAAGGCGCCACCCTGCTGCTCGGCGGGGGCAAGTCCGAAGGCCCGGGCAATTACTACGAGCCGACCGTGCTGGCCGACGTCACCGACCGCATGACCTCGTTCAAACAGGAACTGTTCGGCCCGGTCGCGTCGATCATCACCGCCCGTGATTGCGCGCATGCCGTAGCACTGGCCAACGACAGCGAGTTCGGCCTGACCGCAACGATCTACACCGCCAACGTGGCACTGGCCCAGCAACTGACCAACGAACTGGAGACTGGCGGCGTGTTCATCAACGGCTACTCCGCCAGCGATCCGCGCGTGACCTTTGGCGGCGTAAAGAAGAGCGGTTTCGGCCGCGAACTGTCGCACTTCGGCGTACGCGAGTTCTGCAACGCGCAAACCGTGTGGCTGGATCGCAAATAATCCAGACACCGTAAAACCCTGTGGGAGCGAGCCTGCTCGCGAAAGCGTAGTGTCAGCCAACACATCGGTTGCAGACGCACCGTATTCGCGAGCAAGCTCGCTCCCACATGGGGGGTGCGCCATGTCAATTCAACTGATTCAACCCCATCCAATGTGGGAGCGAGCTTGCTCGCGAAGGCGGTAAGTCAGGCAGCTTAATTGCCACTGACCCACCGCTTTCGCGAGAAGATTCCCTCCCACAATCGGCTGCCTACAGGTATTTCAGCCAAGTGATATCGCGGCGACGGGCCTTCAACGCCGAGAACCAGCGCACTGCTGGGAACAATGCAATCGCCAGAACGATGGCGGCTAACCAGATCGCAGCGACCGAGGAGAAACCGAAGTAACTGCCCTGATTAAGTCCGAACAGCGCCACGCCGATCAGGTACAACACCTTCAACGCATACAGATGCAGCAGATAGAAAAACATCGGCGCTGAGCCGAACACGGTCAGCCAGCGAATCCAGCGACGATCCTGCAAGCGTTCGAAGGCCAATAGCAGCAACAGCCCGACGCTCACGGTCAGCGCGATAAACAGCAACGACGGCGGGTACTTGGTGATGTTGAAAAAGCTCATCAGGGTTTGCACCGACGTGTCGCCCACGGCCCACGGTTTCTCGCCGTAGCCGTTGATCAGCCGCAGCCCGACAAAGCCCAGCAGCCCCGCGCAACCCGCGATCAGCAGGTGGCACTGACGCAAACCCGCTTCAACGCCGCGAGCAAACCACGGCCCCAGCGCATAACCCAGACCGATCACACCGATCCACGGCAACAACGGATAGGACGTGCGCAAACGCAGGTTGTCGCTGACGTCGATCCAGCCGCGATCATGCAGAATCGCCCAAGGCACATGCAGCGCCGACGCCACCGGGAAATGCACAGTGTCGAGCAGGTTGTGCCCGGCAATGATCATCAGGCTCAACGTCAGCAACAACCAGCGCGGCAACCAGACCAGCAGCGACAAGGCGATCATGCTCAGGCCAATCGCCCAGATCACTTGCAGATAAATCACGCTCGGCGGCAGCTGGAAGGTCCACGCAACGTTCACCAGGGTGAACTCCAGCAGCACCAGAAACAGACCGCGTTTGAACAGAAACGCACTGACATCAGCCTTGCCCGCGTACTTTTCGCCGAACAGCCACGCCGACAATCCGGTCAGCAGCACGAACACCGGCGCACACAGATGCGCCAACGTGCGGCTGAAAAACAGCGTGGGCTCGGTGCTGGCAATGTCCATCGGATCGCTGACCTGACGGTGCAACAAGAACGTTTCACGCACGTGGTCCAGCAGCATGAACAAAATGACCAGGCCTCTGAGGGCATCAATGGACAGCAGCCGGCCGGTGGCCAACGGGGCAGAACGAGGGAGCACAATCGTCATGAGCGTTTCGCAGTCGAAGGGATAACGGCAGAGTGCCCAACAGCAACACCCCTGAAAATTTGCGTTACCTTATAACACCAAGCAGCAAAAACCCAAGCCCAATCGATAGTGATTCTCAGAAAATCCCATTCGAACAAGCCGAGCAAGTTGCCCAATGGCCTCAGGCTTCTATAGTGATCAAGTCCCCTGCCCTTGCGGCCTGCTGTCGAGCGTTGTCCATGGTCAACACCGAACACCTGATCATTTGCGAGCACTGCGATTGCGTGTATGAAAAAGCCGTGCTGGCCAAACATCAGAAAACCTCTTGCGTGCGCTGCGGCGGCGTCCTCCAGCGTTTCAACGGTCTGACCGTCGAACAGCGCCTGGCGCTGACGTTCACGGCGGCGATGCTGTGGTTGTTTGCCAACTTCTATCCGGTGATGAGCATCAGCCTCAAAGGCCTGAAGAACAGCGCGACGCTGTGGGATTCGGTGCTGGCGCTGAGTCAGGGACCGATCACGTTCATGGCGATGGTGGCGGCGATTTCGATCATCATTGCCCCGGCGTTTCAACTGGTGCTGCTGGTCTGGGTGCTGAGCTTCGCCCTGTCCTCCCGACGTGCGCCGGGCTTCAAGTTGTGCATGCGCTGGCTGGAAACCCTGCGGCCGTGGAGCATGCTCGAAGTGTGCCTGCTGGGGGCGATGGTGGCGGTGTTCAAACTGGCGGGATTGCTTGATGTATTGCCCGGCATCGGCCTGTTCGCACTGGCCGTGCTGAGCCTGATGATGATCAGGATCGCCGGCCGCGATATCCGCGACCTCTGGGACATTCTATGAAACGGCCACCGACTGCCAGCGAACTCAATCTGTGCCTGTGCCACAGCTGCGGCCTGGCCTGTGACATGACCGACGAGCCGCATGAATGCCCGCGCTGCGATGCGCCGCTGCACCGACGCAAGACCAATTCACTGGCGCGCACCTGGGCCTACATGCTCGCGGCGCTGGCCTTTTACGTGCCGGCCAATCTGCTGCCAGTGATGAACACCACCATGCTTGGCAGTGGCGCCGACAGTACAATCATGAGCGGCGTGCTGGAGTTCTGGGAACACGGCGCGTGGGACATCGCCCTGATCATTTTCATCGCCAGTATCGCCGTGCCGGGCGTCAAGTTCGTGGCCCTGACGCTGCTGCTGGTGACCGTGCAACGCGACAGCGCCTGGGCGCGCAAAGAGCGCTCGAAACTGTTCCGTTTCGTCGAGCTGATCGGCTATTGGTCGATGCTCGACGTACTAGTGGTGGCGCTGGTCGCAGCATTGGTGAAGTTTCAGGCGCTGGGCGATATCGAACCACGACCGGGCATTCTGTTTTTCGGCCTGGTCGTGGTGTTCACCATGCTGGCGGCGATGAGTTTCGATCCGCGCCTGATCTGGGACAAGGACACCGGCGGCGACCTCAGCGACGCTGAACCTCAAGCAGCACCTGCAACGGATGGCGCAGTGCCTGATCCGACTGGCGCTTGACCTGACTGCGGCAAGAGTAACCGGTCGCCAGTGCTTCGCCCTTCTGCGCCGGCGCGTCTACCTGACGGGCCCACGACTGCTCGTAGATCACCGCTGAAGTTTCGCGATTGCGCGCTTCGTGGCCGTAAGTGCCGGACATGCCGCAGCAACCAGTGGCCTGGGTGGCCAGTTTCAAACCGGCGCGTTCGAACACCTGCTCCCACTGGCGAGTCGCGGCCGGGGCATTGGTTTTCTCGGTGCAGTGGGCGAGCAGTCGGAACGATGCGGTTTTATCCTGCGCCGCCTGCTCTGGCATCACCTTGAGCAACCACTCCTGCACCAGCGCCACTTCCGGGCATTGCTCCATGCCCGGCACTTTCAGGTATTCCTGGCGATACACCAACGTCATGGCCGGATCGAGGCCCAGCAACGGCACGCCCACATCCGCCAACTCACGCAGCTGCCGGGCGTTGCGCAGCGCCGCGCGGTTGAACGCCGAGAGGAAGCCCTGCACATGCAACGGCTTGCCGTTGGCGCTGAACGGTGCCAGATACACCTGATAGCCGAGGCGCGAAATCAGCTCGACCAGGTCGGCCAACAGCGGCGCTTCGAAGTAACGCGTGAAGGCATCCTGCACGATGACCACGCTGCGCTCGCGTTGCGCCGGGGTCAGCGCCGACAGGGTCGAAACCTTCGCCGGTTGCACCTGCCAACGGCGCATCGCCGCATGGAAATCAAAACGACTGAGCAACGGCACATCGATCATGCCGCCGACCCGTT
The DNA here is from genome assembly GCF_977020205.1 of Pseudomonas sp. AIG. Classification (NCBI taxonomy): domain Bacteria; kingdom Pseudomonadati; phylum Pseudomonadota; class Gammaproteobacteria; order Pseudomonadales; family Pseudomonadaceae; genus Pseudomonas; species Pseudomonas sp. AIG. The sequence goes on from NZ_CDROCK010000005.1 coordinate 18,546, forward strand.
CCAGAATGCTGCGAACGAATGAGGCGCCCATCAACCCGTTGTACAGCGCCGGAATTCGCGCCATGTACGGAATGCTGTACTCCAGCGAAGCAATCAGATAATCCCGCGCCGGACGCAGATAACGACTGTGATACAGCTCGAGAAAGCGCGAACGAAACTCCGGCACGTTGACCTTGACCGGGCACTGCCCCGCGCAGGACTTGCACGCCAGGCAACCGGCCATGGCGTCATAGACTTCGTGGGAGAAATCTTCGGCCTGCGCACGACTGTTGCGCCAGCGCTGCCACAACGTGCTGAAAAACGCCGGCTTGCGAATCGCCTCGGACAACACATCGACACCCGCCTCGCCCTGCAAACGCAGCCACTCGCGGATCAACGAGGCGCGGCCCTTGGGCGACTGAGCGCGTTCACGGGTGGCTTTCCACGACGGGCACATGGCGTCATCAGGGTCGAAGTTGTAGCAGGCGCCGTTACCGTTGCAGTGCATGGCCGCGCCGTAGCTCTGCCAGACTTTTTCGTCGATCTGCCGATCCAGCTCACCACGCAAAGTGACTTCGTCGATTTTCAGCAGTGCCGCGCCGGTGTTCGCCGGGGTGGCAATTTTGCCCGGGTTGAACTGGTTGAACGGGTCGAACGCGGCCTTCAAGGCTTGCAGTGCCGGATACAGCTCACCGAAAAACGCCGGCGCGTATTCCGAACGCAAGCCCTTGCCGTGCTCGCCCCACAACAAGCCGCCATAACGCTGGGTCAACGCGGCGACGCCATCGGACACCGGACGCACCAGCGCCGCTTGCTGCGGGTCTTTCATGTCGAGAATCGGCCGCACGTGCAGCACGCCCGCGTCGACATGACCGAACATGCCGTACTGCAAACCATGGCTGTCGAGCAGGTCGCGCAACTCGGCAATGTACTCGGCCAGGTGCTGCGGCGGCACCGCAGTGTCTTCAACGAACGGCTGCGGCCGCGCCTCTCCGGCGACGTTGCCGAGCAGGCCCACCGCGCGTTTGCGCATGCCGTAGACCTTGTTCACTGCCGCGTGACCGACCGCCAGCGTATGACCCAGGCGCTCGACCGTACGGTCGTTGCTCAAGTGTTCGACGAATGCTTCGACCCGGCGCTGCAAATCCTCCGGATCGTCGCCGCAGAACTCCACCAGATTGATGCCCAGGGTCGGGCGCTCGGCGCTTTCCGGGAAATACTCGGCGACGCCGTGCCAGACGATGTCCTGCATCGCCAGCAACAACACTTTCGAGTCGACGGTTTCGATCGACAATGGCTTGAGCGCCATCAAGGCCCGCGCATCGCGCAACGCGTCCATGAACCCGGCGTAGCGAATGTTCACCAACATCGTGTGCTTGGGGATCGGCAACACATTCAGCCGCGCCTCAACCACAAAACCCAATGAGCCCTCGGCACCGCACAACACACTGTTGAGGTTGAAGCGGTTGTCCGCCTCACGCAGGTGCGCGAGGTCATAACCGGTCAGGCAGCGGTTGAGATCGGGAAAACGTTGTTTGATCAGTTCGCCCTGTTCATCAATGATCTGCCGCGCGCAGCGATAGACCTCACCGACGCGATCTTCGCGGGCACACAGCGCTTCAAGCTCACTTTCTTCAAGTGGTAAACCGTGCAGGCGCTCACCGCCGCGCAAAATCATGTCGAGTTCGAGCACGTGGTCGCGGGTCTTGCCGTAGGTGCAACTGCCCTGACCGCTGGCGTCGGTGTTGATCATGCCGCCGACGGTGGCGCGGTTGGAGGTCGACAGTTCCGGGGCGAAAAACAGCCCGGCGGATTTCAACGCGGCGTTGAGCTGATCCTTGACCACCCCGGCCTGCACCCGCACCCAGCGTTCCTCAACGTTGATTTCGAGGATGCGGTTCATGTGCCGCGACAGATCGACGACGATGCCGTCCGTCAGCGATTGGCCGTTGGTGCCGGTGCCGCCACCGCGCGGGGTGATCACCACTTGCTGGTACGCCGGCTCGGCGATCAACCGCGCCACCCGCGCCACGTCCTCGGCGTCCAGCGGGAACACCGCCGCTTGCGGCAGGCGCTGATAGATCGAGTTGTCGGTCGCCAGCACCACACGACTGGCGTAATCGGCGCTGATCTCACCGCGAAAACCGCTGGCTTTCAGGGCTTGGAGGAACTGCTGGTAATCGCTGGTCAGGGTTTTGGCGGGGGACAGCTGGGCAATCATCGGTCAGGTTATCTCGGTCAAAATCGGGCCGCGTGGCGGTGAACAGTTGTACGCAACGAATGATTGCGTCAGGCTCCGCCATCTCATGGTGCCCATGTTCATTGCTGGCGAACGCTGGGACAACCGTAAATTCGACCCGCTATTGATGACTTTTACGAATGAATCCGCGCACGCTCACCCCTTCCATGTCGCTATTGCTGGCTTTCGAGGCCGCTGCGCGCCACGAAAGCTACACCCGCGCCGCCCATGAACTGTCGCTGACGCAGAGTGCGGTCAGCCGTCAGGTGCAGATTCTCGAGAAGATGCTCGGCATGCGTTTGTTCAGCCGCGAAGGCCGGCAAGTGGTGCTCACCGATGTCGGGCGCATGTATCAGCGCGAACTCGCCGAAGCGCTTGGGCAGATTCGCAGCGCGACCTTGCAGGCGATGGCGTTTGGTTCGGGCGTCCACAGTTTGCGCCTGGCGACGCTGCCGACTTTCGGTTCGAAATGGTTGCTGCCGCGTCTGAAGGATTTCTACACCGCGCACCCGGGCATGACCGTGCATTTGCATTCGCGTATCGGCGCAATCGACTTCGATACCAGCGAAATCGATGCGGCGATCTGCGTCGGTGGCGGTGAATGGCCAGGGCTGACCGCCCTGCCCTTGCACACTGAAGAACTGGTGGTGATTGCCAGTGCGCAATTGTCCGAAGCCGAGCGCAATGACGCCGAACAGCAGATTGCCGGGCAACTGCTGCTCAATGTCAGCAGCAATGCCCAGGCGTGGGCGGAATGGTTCAGCCATCACGGTTTGCCGCACCGCAGCATGCGCATCGGGCCGAGCTTTGAAATGACCTCGCACTTGATTCAGGCGGTGCGGGCGAATATTGGTGTCGGTTTGGTACCGAGGATTCTGGTGGAGGATGAGTTGCTCAGCGGCGAGTTGCTACAACTGGGCGAGCCGATTACCAGTCGGCGCAGCTATTACCTGGTGTATCCGCCGCGCAATGAGAATTTGCCGTCGCTGAAAGCGTTTCGGGATTGGCTGATTCATACACTCTGAAAGACTGAGTCGCCCCCTTCGCGAGCAAGCTCGCTCCCACAAAGGATTTGTGAACGCCACAGATCAAATGTGGGAGCGAGCTTGCTCGCGAAGAGGCCAGCGAGAACGACATCAAAACCTCGGTTTAACCGCCTGCCAGTCCGGCTTATAGCGCTGCATCTGCCGCACATCATCGCGCTGACGAATCCCACAGGTCAGGTACTGATCATGCAGCTTGCCCAACTGCTCATGATCCAGTTCCAGCCCAAGCCCCGGCGCGCGGGTGATCTTCACGCAGCCATCGACAATCGGCAGTTTGCCGCCCTTGATCACCTCTTCATCCGGCTCCTGCCACGGGTAATGGGTGTCGCAGGCGTAATCCAGATTCGGCACCGCCGCCGCCACATGCGCCATCGCCATCAGGCTGATGCCCAGGTGTGAATTGGAATGCATCGACACGCCGAGACCAAACACGTCGCACATCTTCGCCAGCGTCTGCGTGTCGCGCAGGCCGCCCCAGTAATGGTGGTCGGCGAGAACAATCTGCACGCTGTTCTGCGCGACACTGCGACGGAACTCGTCGAAGTCGGTGACCACCATGTTGGTCGCCAGTGGCAGGCCGGTGCGTTTGTGCAGCTCGGCCATGCCATCGAGGCCCGGTGTCGGATCTTCGTAATACTGCAGGTCGTCGCCGAGCAATTCGGCCATGCGAATAGACGTTTCCAGCGACCAGTTGCCATTTGGGTCGATGCGCAGTGGATAACCCGGAAAGGCTTTTTTCAGCGCCTTGATGCACGCCACTTCATGCTCCGGCGGCAACGTGCCGGCCTTGAGTTTGATGCTTTTGAACCCGTACGCCTCGATCATCCGCGCGGCCTGCGCGACGATTTGTTGCTCGCTGAGCGCCTCGCCCCAGTTGTCCGGTTTGTACGGCGAATCGACATGCTGCGCGTACTTGAAAAACAGATAGGCGCTGAACGGCACTTCATCACGAATAGCACCGCCGAGCAGGTCCACCAGCGGCACATTCAGGTAATGCGCCTGCAAATCGAGAAACGCCACTTCGAACGCCGAATAGGCATTGCTCACCGCTTTGCTGGCGTGGGAACCGGGCGCCAGTTCGGCCCCGGCAAGGCTCGCAGGTTTATTGGCGGCAACGGTGGCCTGCACGATCGCGCGCAACTGGTTGAGGTTGAACGGATCAAGGCCGATCAGCTGAGACTGCAACTGCTGCTGGATCGCCAGCGCCGGGGCATCGCCATAGCTTTCGCCGAGGCCGATGTAGCCGTTGTCGCTTTCAATCTCGATGATCGAGCGCAGCGCAAAGGGTTCGTGGATGCCGCTGGCGTTGAGCAGCGGCGGATCGCGGAAGGCAATCGGGGTCACGGTGACGCGGGTGATTTTCAAGATAACGCTCCTGACAGATCAACAATCAATTCAATGGCTCGCAGCCGGGCCGGCCGTCGCGACAACGGCGGTGACCTCATGCGGCTTTGCGAGGTTTTTGCCTTTCGCGCCAGGCGCCGTACGGGCGAAGAAGATCACCACCGCCGCGACCAGCGACGTGCCAGCCAAGCCATACAGGCCGCCCTCGATAGAGCCGGTGGTTTGTTCAAGAAAACCAAATGCAGTCGGTGCGACGAAACCGCCGAGATTGCCGATAGAGTTGATCAGCGCTATCACCGCAGCGGCGATGCGCGCATCCAGATAGCTTTGCGGAATCGGCCAGAACAATGCCGACGCTGCCTTGAAACCGATGGCGGCGAAGCAGATCGCGACGAAGGCGAAAATCGGCCCGCCAGTGGTCGACATGAACATGCCGATCGCCGCAATCACCAGCGTCAGCGCGACCCAGGCTTGCTGGAATTTCCACTTGCCGGCCATCGCCGCGAAGCCGTACATGGCAACAATCGAAATGATCCACGGAATCGAATTGAGCAGGCCGACCTGGAAGTCACCGAGATTGCCCATCTTCTTGATCATGCTTGGCAGCCAGAACGTCGCGCCGTAAATGGTCAGGGCAATGGAGAAGTAGATGAAACAGAACAGCGCGATCTGCCGATCCGCCAACAGTTTGAACATCGACGGTTTGGCCACTTGCACCGCCTCACGAGCGCGCTGCTCCTCGGCAATCGCCGCCACCAGCGCTTCGCGTTCTTCTTCGCTCAGCCACTTCGCCTGACGCGGATGCGATTGCAGCCAGAACCAGACAAACCCGCAGAGCACCACCGACGCCGCGCCCTCGATCAAGAACATCCACTGCCAGCCATGCAGGCCCAACCCGCTGATGTGCAGCAGCGCACCGGACACCGGGCCGGAGATCACCGAAGCAATCGCCGAACCGCTGAGAAACACTGCCATGGTCTTGCCGCGCTCGGAGGCCGGCAGCCACTGCGTGAAGTAGTAAATGATCCCCGGAAAGAACCCCGCCTCCGCCGCGCCGAGAATAAAGCGCAGCACATAGAAACTGGTTTCGCCTCGGACAAACGCCATGGCCATGGCGGCGGCGCCCCAGGTGAACATGATCCGCGTCAGCCACACCCGCGCGCCATAACGTTGCAGGAGCATGTTGGACGGCACTTCGAACAGTGCGTAGCCCACAAAGAACAAACCGGCGCCGAGGCCGTAAGCCGCCGCGCCGATGCCCAGATCGGTTTCCATGTGGCTGCGCACGAAACCGATGTTGACCCGATCGATGTAGTTGACGATGAACATCACCACGAACAGCGGCAACACGTGGCGCTTGACCTTGGCGGCGGCACGGGCGAGTACCGTGACGCCCAGCGGACTCTGGAGGGTTTTCAAGGGGCGACTCCCGATCTTGTTTTTTTAGGGATGGCGTAAAGCGATGGACCGATCATGGACGGCGATCATTGATCCCGTCTAATCTAACTTGGCATTCGATTGATACCCGGATTAGATCAATGTTCGAACTGACTCAGCTGCGCTGCTTCACCACTGTCGCCACCGAACTCAACTTTCGCCGCGCCGCCGAGCGACTGAACATGACGCAGCCGCCGCTGAGCCGGCAGATCCAGTTGCTTGAGCATCACTTGGGCGTCGAACTGTTCACCCGCAGCACCCGCAGCGTCGCGCTGACCGCCGCCGGCCGGGCTTTTTTCATCGAAGCACAGAACCTGCTCGAGCGCGCGCAGCAAGCGGCAGTCACCGCCCGGCGGTTTGCCGAGGGCGACATCGGGTCGGTGAACATCAGTTTTGTCGGCAGCGCGGTGTATGAGTTTCTGCCCAAGGTCATCGCCGAGGCGCGACTGAAACAGCCGCAGGTGAAAATCGATCTGTCGGAGAAGAACACTTACCAGCAGCATGAAGCCCTGCGCGCGCGACGCATCGATTTGGGCATCGCCCGTGCGCCATTACTCGAGCCGGGATATGCCACTGAATGTCTGGTGCGCGAGCCGTTTATACTGGCGGTACCGAGTGGTCATCCATTGGCGAGCGCGGCTGAAGTGGCCGTAAGTGACCTGGATAAGCAGCCATTTCTGATGTATTCCCACGCCGCTTATCCGCCGTTCAACGAACTGCTGACCGGCATGCTGCGCTCGGCCCGGGTTGCACCGGATTACGTGCAGTGGTTGGGGTCGTCGCTGACGATTCTGGCACTGGTGAATGCCGGGATGGGTCTGGCGCTGGTGCCGCGTTGTGCGACCAGTGTGGTGTTCAGGAATGTGGTGTTTCGCGATATCGATCTGGGCGAAGGGGTGCAGAGCGAGCTGCATCTGATCTGGCGGGAGAACAACGACAACCCGGCGTTTGCGATGTTGCTGGAAGCGATTCGCCGGGCGGTGGCTGAGGGGTGGGGATGAAAGGTTGACGGTGCTGATCAGCGCTTTGGTGGAGGGGGCGCGCTCGGGCCTTTGACCAGCGGTTTTGCCAATGGCTTGCCGTCTGGGCCCACGAAGAGACGCGCCACGTGAGGTGGCATGGGATTGGGTGCTTTTGCGCTCATGAAACAACCTCCTCGACAGAATTGAATTCGACCCACTGAACTTTTGAGGAATCTATCACCATTAATTCGGCGCCAAAAGTGATCAGCTCGCCACCATCGCCAAGCCATTGTGGATTTAGCAAGATAAATTGCCCTTCCGATGGACCTGAGGGCCACTCCAAAGGCCAGCCAAACAATCGCCTCTCGTCATTCAGTTGCAAAGTGACAAGGCGATCCTGTCGCTCAAAAGCGCTGTACCACTCGCTAGGATGGGAGCTTTTGCGTGTCAGGTGTCGCTTGCGTAGCCACACATGCAACATCCCGTTTGAAGCCAAATAACAGAAAAGCCCGGCGAGACATACTGAAACAATAAATGCCCACAACGCTTCCGCCCGAGCATCCCATTTCCCTACAGAAAAGCCTTTCGAACCCACCCACAGACAAATTGCCCCAATCCCCAAAACCGCGCCCTGAATCACAAACGTAAAAATCAACGCCTGCACGATCTGCCCAAACGTATCGGGTCGTTTGAAAGCCGTCAGCGAATAAAAAATCCACGCCGACAAAAAACCGGGAATCAGGTACTGCAACAGCGGAATAACTTCTTTGACCAGATCATCCATGATCCGAGGCTCCTTGAAAGACCGGTCGATCTGACTATCGACCGCCCCTCAAAAGCCTAGTGCACACCGCTGAAAACCCTCGCGCGCAACTGTCACCACTCATTACACATCCTGCAAAATCAGATCCGCGCCCTTCTCCGCCACCATCAACACCGCTGCGTGAGTATTGCCCGAGGTCACATTCGGAAAAATCGACGCATCAACAATCCGCAGCCCGTCGAAACCGTGCACCTTCAGCCGCTTGTCAACCACCGACGTCTGCTCGTCAACGCCCATCGCGCACGAACCACAGAGGTGATAGATCGAGCCACAGTTATCGCGGAAGTACTGCAACATCTGCTCGTCAGTTTCCACCGCTGGCCCCGGTAAAACCTCATCTACCGTGATGCTCTTGAGCGCCGGAGCGTTCATGATCTTGCGCATCAGACGACTACCCTGAATGACCTCGTCGATGTCCTTTTGCGTGCTCAGGTAGTTCGGATCGATCAGCGCCGCATCCCGGGGATTTTTCGAGGCGATCTCGATATGCCCACGACTGGTCGGCCGGCACGGATTGAAGCACAGCAGGAAGCCGGAATACGGCTCGGGCTTGAGGCTGGCCTTGTTGTTTTTCGGAATCTGGTACGACAGCGGGTTGAAATACAGCTGCAGGTTCGGATGATTCTGCTGCGCGTCGCCACGGAAAAAACCACCGGCCTGATTGACGCTCATGGCCAGGGCGCCCTTGCGCGTCAGCAGGTATTTCACGCCGAGTTTGAACTGACCGAACAGCGAACTCAGCTCATCGTTAAGCGTCGGGATATTGGCCTTGTAGTAATAGCTGGCGCACAGGTGATCCTGCAGGTTCTGCCCCACGGCCGGCAGGTGTCTGACCAGAGGAATGCCGTGCCTGGCCAGCAACGCGCTGTCCGCCACGCCGGACAATTGCAGGATCTTCGGCGTGTCGACCGCACCGGCGCACAGGATCACTTCCTTGCGTGCGGTGAAGGTTCGCACCACGCCATGCTGAGTAATCGAGATCCCGCTCGCACGTTGTTGCGCATCATCAAACAACACCCGATCCACCAGCGCGAAATGCTCGACGGTCAGGTTCGGCCGCTTCAGTGCCGGATGCAGATGCGCGAAGCTGCTGGAGCAGCGCTGACCGTTTTTGGTGTTGACGTCGTAGAGACCCGCCCCTTCGAACTTTGCCCCGTTGAAATCTTCACTGCGCGGATAGCCGAGTTCCGAGCAGCCCTCAAGGAACACATCGCAGATCGGATGCGTCTGGCCCTTCATCGGCGTAATACTGATCGGGCCGCTGCCACCGTGATATTCGCTGTCGCCCAACGGATGGTTTTCCAGTTTGCGGAAGTACGGCAACACATCCTTGAAGCCCCAACCGTCGTTGCCATTGGCGGCCCAATCATCAAAGTCATGAGCCTGGCCGCGCACGTAGATCATCGCGTTGATCGACCCGGAACCGCCCTGCACTTTGCCGCGCGGGGCGTAGATTTCGCGGTTGCCCAATTGCTTTTGTGGCTGGCTGTAATACATCCAGTTGAAGGTCGGGTTGTAATACATTTTGGCAAAGCCGACCGGGATCTTGAACCACAGCGAGCTGTCTTTGCCGCCGGCTTCCAGCAACAGCACGGTGTGTTTGCCCGAGGCCGAGAGCCGGTTGGCCAGCACGCAGCCAGCGGCGCCAGCGCCAGCGATGATGTAGTCGTATGTCATGCACGGTTACCGCGTAAGTCGTTGTTCAAAATTCGGCTCGCTCCCACAGGAACTGCGCCTGCCGTGTCAGCCGCGAGCTGGCGAGGTGTCTTTCACATCCGCTGGGGTCGGCGCCATCTGCAGGTGCAGCCGCTCACCGGTGTACGGCGAATGCCGGCGCACCACGTCCATGTTCAGCTCGACCCCAAGACCCGGCTCGCTGGAGGGAATGATGTAGCCGTCTTCCCACTGCAACGGTTTGGTCAGTACTTCGGCGTGAAAGCCGCCCCAGGTCTCGATGCTTTCCTGAATCAGGAAGTTCGGTGTGCAGGTCGCCAACTGGAAACTCGCCGCCGCACCAATTGGCCCGTTGTACAGATGCGGGGCGATTTGCGCGTAGTAGGCTTCGGCCATGCTGGCGATCTTCTTGGCTTCGAGCAGGCCGCCGCAGCGCGCCACGTTCATCTGCAGAATCGACGCGCCGCCGGCCTGCAACAGCTTGAAAAATTCGTACTTGGTGGTCAGGCGCTCGCCGGTGGCAATCGGGATGCTGGTCTTCGCCGCGACTTGCGCCATGGCCTCTTCCTGACCCGGCGGCACCGGCTCTTCGAACCACAGCGGGTCGTATTTCTCCAGGCGCTTGGCCAGGCGGATTGCCGACGACGGCACCATCTGCCCGTGGGTGCCGAACAGCAGATCGCACTTGTCGCCCACCGCTTCACGAATCTTGCGGCAGAAGGTTTCGCAGCGCTCCAGCACTTCCAGGGAAATCTGGTGCCCGGAGTACGCGGTGTAAGGTCCGGCCGGGTCGAACTTCACGGCGGTGAAGCCTTTGTTCATGTTGTCGATGGCGCATTCGGCGGCCAGATCCGGGTCGTCGTAGTCGTACTCGCCACGGCTGTTGACCGGGTACAGGTAGGTGTAGGAACGCAGGCGTTCGTTGACCTTGCCGCCGAGCAGTTCGTACACCGGCTTGTTCGCCGCTTTGCCGATGATGTCCCAGCAGGCCATCTCCAGACCGCTGACCACACCCATCATGGTCAGGTCGGGACGCTGGGTGAATCCGCTGGAATAGGCTTGGCGAAAGAAACGTTCGATGTGGTGCGGATCATGATTGAGCAGGTAGCGTTCGAACACGTCTTCGATGATCGGCAGCATGGCTTTCGGGCCAAAGGTCGCGGCGTAGATCTCGCCGACACCTTCGATTCCGCAGTCGGTCTTGAGCTTGACGAACAGCCAGTACATGCCGCCGATGTGCGGTGGCGGTACGGCAACGATATGGGTTTCAAGGGCGATGATTTTCATCTCAGGCACCTGCTTTTTTCGAAGATTGACGATTGATTCGGGCACGCAGGGTCACGGCAGCGAGGGTGCCGACCAGACCGATAGTGGCGATGTAGCCGAAGTAGAGCTTGTAGCCGAGGGCACCGGGAAAGTGCTCGGTGAGGTAGCCGTTGATCAGCGGAATAAAGGCATCCGGCATGTAGCCGACCACCGAGACGATGCCGATGGCCAGACCGGTGATGCGCAGCGGAATGTTGCAACTGTCGAGAATCGCCCAGTACAGACCGCGAATCGCGTAAGTCATCAGGCCGATGAAAATCACCGTGGCAATCAACAGACCGATGCTGTTGAGCGCGGGAAACACGATCAGCCCGACGATCGCCAGACTCGCCAGCAACAGCGCGACGATCAGCACCGAAATATTCGAGAACTTGTCGCCCAGCCAGCCGCCGCCAATGCCACCGATCGGACGCATCCAGAGTTTGATCGTGGTAATCGTGCCAGCCATGACGGCGGTCATGCCGCTGCCTTGCAGATAGTCGGAGAAACTGTAGGTGGCCCAGAAGATGTGATAACCGCAGAACACGATGGCGGTGACCAGCCACAGCTCAGGGATTTTCACCAGCGTGGTCAGGTCGGCGAGCAGATTGAACTTGCCCTTCTCCACCGCTGGCGTGTCTTCCATCGACTTCGGGTCCTTGATCAGCACCAGCAGACAACCGATGACGATACAGGTGAAGGCGTACAGGTAAACCACATGTCTGAAGCCTTCGGCGGTCGACTCGCCACGGGTCTCCGTGGCGAAGGCAAACAAGCCCAGTGCAACCGTCGCCAGCAACGCTTCGACCAAGCCGCGACCACCGTCGAGAATGCCGAAGAACCGGCCCTGCTCGGTGTGATGCGCAATCATTTTCACGCGTTTGAGTACCGAGGCCCAGAAGGTCAAACCGGTGGTCAAACCCCAGCAGCCGAAGATGATCATCAGCCCGGTCATCGAAGGCGCAGTGGAATACCAAAGGCCCAAGGCACCAGTGGCCACCAGCGAGAAGAAAATCAAAAAGCGCGGTGCGATGCGATCGGCCAGCCAGCCGCTCGGCAAGTAACTGAGCAGGAAGATCGTGCCAAGCATCGAGTACAGATAACCCAGCTCGCTGTGGTTGATCTGGAACACCTCGAGCATGGTCGTTTGATAGACCTGACGCAGGTACAGAATCGGATAGATCGCGCCGGCGGCGAGCACCAGCAACATCAATTGGAAATAGCGACTTCCCTTGTCGCTCTGGCTTTTCACAGCCGAATCGGAACCCTGAACAGCGGCAGCAGAGGATGCATGCTTGGACATTGAAGTGACCTCGGGCAACCCGTGCTCCGGGCGCCCCTGATAATTGTTTTTATAGGTGCAGCGTGAGGCGTGTTGCAGTGGATCAGTACTTCATGACCACGAGTCGGGTCTGGGTGAATTCGAGCATGCCGTGCTTGCCGTCATCGCCGCCCAGGCCGGAGCGTTTCCAGCCGGCGTGGTAGCCCTGATACGGGTCAGCCGGGGTGCGATTGACGTACAACTCGCCGGCCTCGATGGCGTTGGCGACTTTCTGCGCGGTGCGGTAGTTCTCGGTGTAGAGCACCGACGACAGGCCGAACTGATGGTCGTTGGCCATGGCCAGCGCGTCGTCGATGTCGCGGTACTTGAGCACCGGCAGCACCGGGCCGAAGATTTCCTCCTGGACGATTTCCATGTCCTGACGGCAACCGCTGAGCAGCGTCGGCGGATAGAAATGCCCCGGGCCTTGCGGCAGCACGCCACCGCTTTCGAGCGTGGCGCCGTCAGCGATGGCGCGCTCGACCATGGCGTGGATGTTCTGCTGCGAACTGGCGTTGACCAGCGGTCCCATCAGGCTGGCGTCGGTGGCGCGGTCGCCGAATTTCACTTTTGCGATTTTGGCCTTGAGCAGCGCGAGGAATCGGTCGTGGACGCTTTCCTGCACGTAGACGCGCTCGACCGCTGTGCACAACTGCCCGCAATGCGTGGTTTTCGACGCGATGATTGCTGTCGCGGCCGCTTCCAGGTCGGCATCCGCTTCGATGATCGCCGGGGTCTTGCCACCCAGTTCCAGCGAAGGTTTGGCGATGTTTGCCTTGCAATAATCGAGAACGATGCGCCCGGCGTTGACGCTGCCGGTCAAGGTAATCAGGCCCACGGCTTTATGGGTGCAGACGGCCGCCGCCGTGGCGTGATCCATGGTCAGGATATTGATCACACCGGCCGGCATGCCCGACTGCTGCACCGCTTTGGCAATTTCGAATGCCGAGGTCGGTGTGTTGTTGCTGGGGCGCACCACCACGGTGTTGCCGGCAATCAGCGCCGGGGCGATTTTGCGCAGCAACGTGTAAACCGGGTAGTTGAACGGGATCAGGCAGGCCACGACGCCGATCGGCTCGCGGTGCAAAAACAGGTTTTCGTCAGGGCTGTCGCTGGGGATGATTTCGCCTTCGATGCGCCGCGCCCATTCGGCGTGGTAGCGAGTGATCTGCGCGGCATAACGGGCTTCGTTGCTGGCATCGCTGACGCTTTTGCCAGACTCGGCGGCCAGTGCGCTGCCGATGGCTTCGGCACGCTCTTCCAACGCTGCGGCAAAGGCTCGCAGATGTTCGGCGCGCTCGATGCTGGTGAGTTTGCCCCAGACCTTTTGCGCCGCTGCCGCCGCATCGACCGCTGCGCTGGCTTCCTCGGCGGTGGCACCCGAGACATGGCCGAGCAACGCTTCGGTAGCCGGGTTGTAGACCGCGATCAGCGCCGCGCTGGCAGGCTCGATGAATTGGCCGTTAACAAAATTTCGCTCGATTCGCATGTGCATCGCCCATCGTTTGTTTTTATCAATGCCGCCAGTCTTGGCATCGATGGCGGGTTGAACAAACGATTTATCGGGCGGTTAAACATTCGAAAAATGCAGGTTACCCCCGCATCGGCACAAATCCCCTGTAGGAGTGAGCCTGCTCGCGATGGCGGTGTGTCAGCCACCTATTTTTCGCTGATACACCGCCATCGCGAGCAGGCTCACTCCTACAAGGGAATCCGGGCTGATTCAGATAGCAGCGGTCGAAGGCTCTAACTGGCGCTGCGCCAGCCAGATCTCCTCCTGCAGCCATTGAGCAAAAACCTGCAACTGCGGCATCTCGGTCTGCTCCGGCCGGGTCACCAGCCAATACGACTGGTGTCCCTCCACATACACATTCAGCACTTGCGTCAACTGCCCGCTGGCCAGTTCCGCAGCGACCATATGCCAGTCGGCAATGGTGATACCCAGACCATCGGTCGCCGCCCGAATCGCCAGATCGAGCAGATCGAACTCGTAGCCGCCCTGGGTATCCACGCCGGTGATGCGCGCCGCGTCGAGCCAGTGATTCCAGGTCAGGTAGCGCTGATCTTCCCTGGCCAGAACGTGGAGCAAGGTCAGGCGATTGAGGTCGATGCCTTGCTCGCCACTCTCGCGGGCATACAACGATGGCGCACACACCGCGATGTGGCGCTCTTGAACCAGTAGCGAACTGTCGAGACCGTCCCATTCGCCATTGCCAAATCGAATCGCACAATCGAGCGTGCTGGTTTCCGCCAGACTGTCCTGCAAGCGCGTGGTGATGCTCAGTTCCAGCTCGGGATGTTGCTCGCGCAGTCGACCCAGACGCGGCATCAACCAGCGACTGGTAAAGGTCGGCGGTGCATTGATGTGCAATCGGTTGGCGTGGGTTTTCTGCTGAATGCTGCGCACCGTCAGCTCGATCTTGTCGAACGACTGGTGCAGCGCCCGCAGGAGAATCTTGCCGGCAGCGGTCAGTTCCAGATGATGGTGACGGCGTTCCAGCAGGCTCTCGCCGAGCTGTTCCTCCAATTGCCGCACCTGACGACTGACCGCACTCTGGGTGACATTGAGCAACTCGGCGGCGCGGGTAAAACTGCCGGTGCTGCCGGCCACTTCGAACGCCTTGAGCGCGTTCAGGCCGGGCATTTTGCGTTTCATATCAAGGCACTCGAAAACCACTGACAAGGCGCAAAGCATCCCATGAGTGTGCCGGACTGTCCTACAGGAATTTGCGAGTAACATGCATTCGATGCAGGTTTGCTTACCGTTTTTATCGTTTGTTCAACACACACCGGATGGCAAAACTGCGCGGCATCTCTAATAAAAACAATCGAGAGCCGCTCCATGCCCTTCTCTGCTTCCTTGCGCTTGCGCAGCACTTCCCTTGCTCTGTTCTGCAGCATTGCCGCCCCGGCGATGGCCGTGCAGGTCACCGACAACCTTGATCTGGGCGGCGCCATTCGTGCGCGCTGGGATCTCGACCCGGATCGCGACATTCAGAAGTTCGGCCTCGACACGGTATTCCTCAGCGCCAAGTACAATTCCGACAGCTGGATCGGTGAGGCGCAGTACCGCTTTTACGGTCGCTCGTATCCCTACCAGTACACGAAAAACTACGGCGATATCCAGTTCGCCAAGTTCGCCTGGGCCGGCTACAAGTTCAATCCCGATCAGCAAGTACAAGTCGGCCTGAACACCGTGCCGTTCGGTTTGCAGCCGTACTTCGGCAGTACTTTTTACGAAACCCTCGGCAACGTCATTGGCCTTGAAGACGTGCAGCAAGTCGGCGCCAAGTACATCCAGCAAAGCGGCGACTGGAACCTCCAGGCCGGCTACTACCTGCGCCCGGCATGGCAAGGCAAAGGCACCAGCAATGGCGTGAGCTATTCCAGCATTGTCTCCGAAGCCGACAGTTACGTGGCCGACGGCAGCGACAATCAGGAACGCAACACCGTGGTGCTGCGCGTCGCCAAGGCACTTGATCTGGGCCCGTGGAAGTCCGAAGTCGGCATCTCCGGCCTGACCTCAAGCCTGCAAAATCGCGACACCAACAACGATGGTCGGCGCAACGCCGTGGCCATTCACTATCTGGGCAAGAACGGCCCGTGGGGCGTGCAACTGCAAGCGGCGCGGCAGCAGATGTCGCCGCGCAATCCGGGCAGTGATGAAGTGGTGACGTTGGGCGGGTATGACGGTACTTACAATGTCGCCAGTCGCGGCAATCTGTACGTCGCGGACTTGAGCTATGACGTGGCGGGCAAATACCTCTTCGATCAGGTCAGCGGGGTCAAGCTTTACGCCAACTACAGCGCCTTCGACAAATCCGCCAGCGGCTACAAGACATCAGAGCGGATGATCCTCGGCAGCTCGTTTTCGGTCAGCAAACTGTGGGTCGCGGCCGAGTGGTTGTTTGGCCGGAATGATCCGTACATTGGCGGCAGCAGTTACACTCAAAGCCTGGGAGCGGGTGGGCTGGATCAGTGGGAGAACCAGGTGTATGTGAACGTTGGTTACTACTTCTGATCCAGATTGTTCGAATTCATGAAATAGCTATCGCGAGCAGGCTCACTCCTACACTTGGAATGTATTTCAAAGTGGGAGCGAGCCTGCTCGCGAAGGCGCCCGCACAAACTCCACTTGCATCAAACCCTCACCAATAGTCAGATACCCCCTACAAACAAAACCTACAAAAACAAACCGAGCCAAACGCTCGATCCGGGGTTCTGCCTCCATGCGTCAACTGCCCTCCCTCAACACCCTGCGCGTGTTCGAAGAAGTCGCGCGTCATCGCAGTTTCAGCCAGGCCGCACTCGGCCTGAACGTCACCCAGGGCGCAGTCAGTCGTCAGATCAAACAGCTCGAAGACTACCTCGGCGTCGCGCTGTTCGTGCGCACCCCGCAAGGCCTGTCGCTGACCGAAGCCGGCAGCAACCTTAAACCGCATCTGGCCGAAGCGTTCGACCACATGGAACGCGCCCTGCAAGCCGTACGCGTGCCCAACCTGCGCCAACGTCTGCGCGTACTCGCTCCGCCCACCTGGGCGACGCGCTGGCTATCGCCGCATCTGCGCGCGTTCTGCCAGCGCTACCCGGACATCAGCCTCAGCGTGACCAATCAGGCCAGCCACGACAGCCTCGCGGAAATCGACTGTCACATCCGTTTCGGTCTCGCGGCGTCCACCCAGTGCACCAGTCAATTGCTGGTGATGGAACGGCACATCGCCGTGGCCAGTCCAGAGCTGTTCAATGGCGATCAAGCGCCGGATCTGCGCGAGTTTCCATTGCTGCACATCCTGCATGACGGCAAGCGTCTGAAGGTCTGGGAAAACTGGCTGGCGGCGATGGGTCGTGAAGATATCGATGCGGGACAGGGGCTGGAATTCAGCACGCTCGATCAGGTGATCCACACCGCGCTGGCCGGTGGCGGACTGGCGGTGATTGATCGGCAGATGATCGAGAAGGAACTGGCCAACGGCAGCCTTGTGCCGATCACTCCGATTGAAGTGATCGGGCCGTATGGCTATTGGCTGGATGTGGCGAATGACAAGCAGGGATTGTCGAAGGTGAAGCTGTTTACTGACTGGCTGAGTCTGGTGAGCAATCCCTGAATTGCCCTCACCCTAGCCCTCTCCCGGAGGGAGAGGGAACTGACCGAGGTGATTATTCGAACTACGCCGACCTGAGATACCGAGTCGAACGTAGATTTTGAGTACTACATAGATCGCCCCCCTTTCCCCCTCGCCCCTTGGGGGCGGTCCGACGTTTCGGGAGGGCTGGGGTGAGGGGGAGGTTTTAAGCCTTGCACATCAAATCGGCGTGGCGACTTTACTCACGACAATCGAACTCCCTTCCACCAGGCTCTGCGCCTTGCACGCCTGGCTCAACGTCAGCGACTTGGTCTCCGGCGCCCACGCCCACGACAGCCATGCGCCAATCGCCAGAATCGCCGCGAGAATGCCCATGGTCGGACTCAAGCCGATCCCGGCCACACTCACCGGCAACAGAAACGTACTGACGGCCGAACCCAAGCGACTCACCGCCGTTGCCAGCCCGATACCACTGGCGCGAACCTCAGTCGGAAAGCTCTCGGCCGGAAACACCCCGACCAGATTGCTCACCGCCGACAACACCAAGGTGAACAGGCCAAACACCAGCACCATCAGCCACGCCGCGCTGCCCGGCAGCACCGCCAGCAGAAACAGCGCCACTGCGAGAATGATGAACGAGTTGATGAGAAAGCCGCGCCGGGTGAATTTGATCGTGCACCAGATGCCGATCAGCGCGCCGAGGATCAGCAACATGTTCAACATCAACTCAGTGCCGAAGCCTTCGGCCAGGCCCATCTTCTGCAGGATCGACGGCAGAAACGTATAGATGGCGAAGTACGGCATCACGATGCACACGAAAAACAGGCAGTTGAACGCCGTGCGCTTGCGATATTCACGGCTGAACAGCACCGCATAACCCGATCGGGTTTCCGTGGAGCGGGTTTCGTCGAGTTCAACGTTGTCACCCAGATGCTTTTTGACGATCGCCCGCGCCTCGGCGATGCGCCCCTGATTGACCAGCCAGCGTGGCGATTCCGGCGTGCCGATGCGCGCGATCAGAATCAACGCTGCCGGGATTGCCGACGATGCCAGCATCCAGCGCCAGGCGTCATCGCCAAGGCTGAGCATTGCGGTGCCAACGAAGGTCGCGGCAACATAACCAAAGGTCCAGATCACGCTGAACGAACCCAGCAAAACGCCGCGATGTTTCTTCGGCGAGAACTCGGCCAGCATCGCGTGACCGACGCTGAAATCACCGCCCAAGCCGATGCCGATAAGCACTCGGCAAAGAAACAGACTCATCGCTGTTTCGACATAAAACTGCATCACCGAGGCCACGGTGATCAGCACAAAACTGACCAGAAAGATTTTCTGCCGGCCGACCTTGTCCGAGATCCAGCCGAAAAACAGACTGCCGAGAAACAGCCCGATCAATGCCGACGCGCCGATCAAGCCTTGCCAGAACGCGTCCAGTTGCATTTGCGGGCTGAGCAAGGTGAAGGCGATGCCGATCAGGCCGAGAATGTAGCCGTCGGTGAAGTGCGCGCCGAAGGTCAGACCGGCGATCTTGATGTGGAACCGGCCGATCGGCAGGTCGTCGATTTTTATGGGTTGAGCGGACATGTTCGTCTCCAATTGTTGTTATTGACGGAGAAACCGATTGCTCTTGCTTGGTTGTATGTGGGAGCGAGCCTGCTCGCGAAGGCTGAGTGTCAGTTCATATAAGCGTTGACTGATACACCTCATTCGCGAGCAAGCCCGCTCCCACAAAGGGGATCTTCGCTGAGGGTCAGAGGCCACCCATCAACAGATATTTGATCTCCAGATAGTCATCCAGCCCGTACTTCGAACCTTCGCGGCCGAGGCCCGATTCCTTGATCCCGCCGAACGGTGCCACCTCGGTGGAGATGATCCCTTCGTTGATCCCGACCATGCCCGCCTCCAGCCCTTCGGCCATGCGCCAGACCCGGCCGATGTCGCGGCTGTAGAAGTACGCCGACAAACCGAATGGCGTGTCATTGGCCCGCGCCAGCACTTCGGCCTCGTCCTGGAAACGGAAGCAAGCCGCCACCGGGCCGAACGTTTCGTCCTGGGCAATCAGCATGTCGCCGTTGACTTCGGTAAGGATGGTCGGCTCATAGAACGTGCCGCCCAAGGCGTGACGACGACCGCCGCACAACAGCGTCGCACCTTTCTCTAGAGCATCGCTGACATGGCTTTCGACCTTGGCCAGCGCCGCACTGTTGATCAGCGGCCCTTGTTCGGTTTCACCGTCCAGCGCATGGCCGACGCGCATCGCCGCCACCGCTTCGGCGAGCTTGCCGGTGAAGGCCTCGTAAACGCCGTCCTGAATAAAGAAGCGATTCACACAGACGCAGGTCTGCCCGGTGTTGCGGAACTTCGAGGCCATTGCGCCTTTGACCGCAGCATCCAGATCGGCATCGTCGAAGACAATGAACGGCGCGTTGCCACCCAGTTCCAGCGAGACCTTTTTCAAGGTGTCGGCGGCCTGGCGCATGAGCAGTTTGCCGGTGCGGGTTGAGCCGGTGAACGACAGTTTGCGCACAACACTGGACGCCTGCAGCGCGCCGCCGATAGCGATCGCATCGCCGGACACGATGTTGAATACGCCGGCCGGAATCCCCGCCTGCTCGGCCAATACGGCCAAGGCAAACGCCGACAACGGCGTCTCTTCCGAAGGCTTGAGAATCATCGTGCAACCCGCCGCCAGCGCCGGGCCGACTTTGCGGGTGACCATCGCCAGCGGGAAGTTCCACGGGGTGATCGCCGCGACCACGCCGATGGCTTCCTTGACCACAATGATCCGCGCATCGGCCTTGTGACTCGGGATCACATCACCGTAGGCACGCTTGGCTTCTTCGCCAAACCACTCGAGAAAACTCGCTGCGTAAACCACTTCGCCCATGGCCTCGGCCAGCGGCTTGCCTTGTTCGCGGCTGAGCAACGTGGCCAGATCTTTCTGGCTGGCGAGCATCAACTCGCTCCAGCGCTTGAGGCGTTGACTGCGTTCCTTCGCGGTCAATTTGCGCCACGCCGGCAGTGCGCGGTGGGCGGCGTCGATGGCCAGGTTGGTCTCTTCGGCGCCAGCCTTCTGCACCTCAGTGATCAGCTCGCCGTTGGCCGGGTTGCGCACCGGATAGGTCGCACCGCCCTGCCCCCACTGGCCATCAATGAAGTTGCCGTGTCGGATCAAATCGCTCATGCCACCGCTCCCTGCAGAGTGAACCGCTCCAGCCCCGGACGCGCCGAGCGCAGGATGCGTTTACCGGCGGTGTAGTCGTTGATCACATCGCAGGGGGTGTAATTGCGCTCCAGTTCATACAGCTCATCAGCATCAAGTCGGGTCTCGAGTGCAGCCAATGCGCTGTCGAATTGCGCGGTGGTATCCGCACCGACCAGCATGCAATCAACACCCGGATGATTGGCCACCCACGCCTGGGCGATCTGCGCATTCGATACACCGCGAGCGCGGGCTACGCGCTGCACCGAGTGGGCAATTTCGAACGAGGCTTCGTCGCTGTACATCTGCTGAGTGAAGAAGTCGGTCTGGTTACGGGTCGACTGCACGTCGCCAGTCAACAGACCGCGCGCCAAGGGACTGAACACCGAAACGCCAATCCCCTGATCGCGGCAGAACGGAATCATCTCGCGCTCTTCTTCGCGGTAAGCGCAGTTCAGTTGCAGCTGCATGTTGATCGGCTTGACCCAGCCGTTGCGCTCGCAGGCCATGAGGATTTTCGCCAGTTGCCCGGTGAGCATGGTCGACACGCCGATGTAACGTGCCTTGCCCGAGCGCACGATGTCGTTCAGCGCGCCCATGGTTTCTTCGACCGGGGTGTTCACATCGAAGTAATGCAGCATGAACACATCGACGTAATCCATGTCCAGACGCTTCAGCGAAGCGTCGATGCTGTCCATGATGTGCTTGCGCGAATGGCCGCTGGCATTGATGCCGCTGCGGGTGCCGTAACCGACCTTGGTGGTGATCACCAGGTCTTCGCGGCGGGCCAGACGCTTGACGATGCGCCCGACCACTTCTTCACCGACACCGGCGGAATAGAAGTCGGCGAGGTCGATGAAATTCACGCCGTTATCCAAGGCGTGGGCGACGATCGGCTCGCTCTGTTTTTCGTTGAAGATCCACGGTTTCCAGTCCGGCGTGCCCATGTTCATCGTGCCCAGGCACAGACGCGAAACCTGCAGGCCGGAGTTGCCCAAACGGATGTATTGCATGGCGTCGACCTCAGGCTTTTGGCGTATAGAAAGGGTTGCTGATGTGCGCAACGACATCTTTCAATTGCGCAGTTTCCGGCTTGCCGGTCAGGGCCGCGCGGATCGCCGTGCGGCAGGCGTTGTAGTTGTTCAGATACACCGCGTCGAGGTCGTCGCAAGCCGGGTTGACCCAGTTGGCGGTGACGATCGCCCACTCGTCTTCGGCTTCCGGCGGCAGCGTGCCGTCGAGCAGCGCTTCGAGCACGGCTTTGGCGATCCCGGCTTGCGAGGCACCCCACGTGGCGTTGCCGTGCAGGTCGCTGCTGATCGCGGCTTTGTTGACGTACAGGGTCATCGGCTTGACCGGGATGTTCGGTTGCGCAATCACCATGAACGGGCAGTGGCCCTGGCTAGGCGATGCGAGGCTGTTGGCGAACGCCTGCCCCGCCGGACCATTGCGCGGGCCGATCAGAATATTGATGTGTGCGGCGTTGACGCCCGGGCCTTCGAAACCTTCACCGATGTACAGGTCGAGTTCTTTCATCAGTCATTACTCTTGTGCGATACGAGGGATGTTCGATAGCTCACGCAGGCCGAACGGCGAGCGTGGTCAATAACGGGCGTGGGGAGAGACGGCGGAAGAAACGGGACATGGCTGCAAACGCTCTCTGGTTGTTATTGATGAGCTGTGTTTGCGATTTTTTAACACCGGGGCTGGAGCCGGCCGTAACCATTAAAAATCATGGGGCAATGAGTTTTAGTCATAGCCCTTTCGCGAGTGCAAAAAAATCCCGCTCAGGGAGCGGGATCGATGGCGGCGGCGTTTGTTACGCGACTACAGGAATCAGCGGATCTGCCGCCGCCAGCGCGCTAACGCGATCAGCCGCCGGTGGGTAGATCCACTGGGTGTTGATCTGCGTCTTCAGGGTTTTGCCTTCCTGCTTGACCAGCTTCACCTGACGATCCCAGCCTTCGGTGTACACCGCGCCCCAAGCGCCGAGGTCGAGGCAAGTGACGTATTTCGGCTGGCTGTACGGCGTCGGGTCGACACCAAGAATCTGCGCAGCGACGTTGTTACCGGCGTGCCGGCCCAACGAGATCGCGTGCTGGCAGGTCATCAGTGCATAGTTGCCGATATCGTCGGTGGCGGCGTAGGCGACATCGCCGGTGGCGAAGATGTCGTCCTGACCGATGACTTTCAGGTGTGCGTCGACGTGCAGGCGACCTTGCTTATCGCGTTCAGCGGGAATCTGCTCGGTCAGCGAACTGGCGCGTACACCGGTGGTCCAGACCACGGTTTTCGCTTCGATGTGCTGGCCATCCGAAAGCGTCACGCCGTTGGCATCCACCGACTGTACCGACACAGCCAAACGCCATTCAACGCCCAACGCTTCGCTGGCTTCGAGGATCGATTGGCTGATCTCTTCGCCCATCGACGCGCCGATCTTCGCGCCGCGATCAACGATGATCACCTTGATATCTGCCCGCTCACCAAGAATCTCGCGCAGACGCCCCGGCATCTCGGTGGCCGTTTCAATCCCGGTGAAACCACCGCCAGCTACGACAACCGTGTTGCGTGACTTGCTGTCAGGCTGGTTTTTCAGGGCTTTCAGATGGGCCTCCAGACGAATCGCCGCTTCGATCTGGTCAACGTCAAAGGCGTATTGAGCGACACCTGGCGTGGCCGACTGTGCCAGACCGCTGCCGCTGGCCAGAACGAGTTTGTCGTAGTGGAACACTTGCTTGCCGCCCGCAGCATCGGAGTAACCGACGGTTTTGTTCGCCACGTCGATGGTTTCCGCTGCGCCCTTGATGAAGTGAACGCCGACTGCTTCGAACAGTTCATGCAGCGGTGCGGCCAGTTGATGCGCATTGGGTTCATAGAAACGTGGACGCACGCGCAACTCGGCTTGCGGTGCGAGTACGCTGATTTCGACGTCGTTGCGATTGTGCAGGTCGACCAGACGCGTAGCGCTCAACGCCGACCACATGCCGCCAAACCCGGCGCCGACAATCAGAATCTGCTGCTTCATTGTGTTTCTCCAGAAAACGCCCAGCGATTGGAAGAGGTGAAATCGAATTCGTCGTGAGCCGGTCATCCCGACTCAATAGCGCCGACTCTATTGGTCGGATATAAAACCAACAAGTCAGATTATCCGATAGGTTTAATCGGATTTATAGATATCAAATCCAACGTAACGCCGAAGTCATCTCTGGAATTTACAGGTAAAACATCTGATATTCATGGCGTTCTGTTCAACCGAGCGGATTGCCGGGGAACGATCTGGCTGGTAGTATTTACGACAAATCAAGTCGGACTTACTCATGTCTCTCTACAGTGCAGGCGTCGAATACGGCATCCATTGCCTGGCTTTTCTGGTCACCAGCAACGGCGATACCCGTGAGGCCAGCGTGCGTGACCTCGCGGAATTGCAAGGCGTGCCTTTGGAATACCTGGCAAAAATTTTTACCAAACTGGCCAAGGGCAAACTGGTGGTGGCTTCAGAAGGCGTGCGCGGCGGATTCAGCCTGGCGCGGCCGGCCGATGAAATCAGCCTGCTCGACATCGTTAACGCCATCGACGGGCGCAAGAATATTTTCGAGTGCCGCGACATTCGCGGACGCTGCGCGTTGTTTGACGGCAATCCACCAGAGTGGGCCGTCGACGGCACTTGCTCGATTCACGGCGCGATGATGACCGCGCAAAAACGCATGGAAGAAGCCCTCGCCCAACAGACCATCCTCGACATCGCAAGGAAGGTCGGACGCAAGGCACCGAAAGAGTTCGGTCAGCAAGTGGAAGACTGGATGCAGGATCGGCGGGAGAAAAAGGGCAACGTCGGCAGCATCCCGCTCACCGACATTTCCGACTGACGTAATGGCTGGTAAAACCTCGAAAAAAAAGCAGAAACCGTTTAACCGGGTTCTGCTTTTTTGCTTCTGAAGAAATGCTTACAGGCAATCACGTACCGATTGGCGCAACGAACCGGACTTCGCCCACGGCGGCCCCTGATACAACGAAACCCGGCTGCCGTCCTTGTACTTGACGATGTCGAGGATCTCGTCAGCAGTGATGATGCTTGGCGCGGTGATACGGTAGCCGTTGGAAATCGACGTCTGCGAAGTCTTGGCCACATCCTT
Organism: Pseudomonas sp. AIG; assembly: GCF_977020205.1. Lineage (NCBI taxonomy): Bacteria > Pseudomonadati > Pseudomonadota > Gammaproteobacteria > Pseudomonadales > Pseudomonadaceae > Pseudomonas > Pseudomonas sp. AIG. Next base: position 43,095 of record NZ_CDROCK010000005.1, read on the forward strand.
CTGCCACAACGGTAATAAACACGCAGCATAGTCCTTGGGCGACTTGGTACTGGTCTTGCTGATATTCGGCTCACCCGGCACCAGCGAGGCCGGCAACGAGCAACCTGCCAACATGGCCAACGCCAGACTCCCGATCCATATCCGCATGGTGTATTCCTGATCTGAAAAAAGTGAATGTAGCGTGTAAGCGGCTCTACATCCATCGTGGCACCGCGCCCTTGGCGCAATCTGCACAACTTTTCACAACCGCTGGGCGTACTGACGAATGCGCTTTGTCCATCGCCTGAAAATGCGACTACTCTTTTCTACCGAGAATGTTCTGGAGGTGATCATGCGGCTCAATGAATACGAACACGAACTTCAACGCGACCTGCAAAGCGTCGCATCGGACTTGCGATGGTCGGCGGTCGACCTGAAACGTATCGCCGAACAACTGCGCAAATCCGGCAACGAGGCGGATGCGCAAACCGTGCTGAGATCCTGCGAGGTGCTGCAAAGCGATGAAGAACGGCTGCAGCTGTATGCCAAGGAAGTGAAAGCCCGCGCCATCAGCCGAACCAAGGTCCACTGAGACCTGCATCCCTTCCCCCAAACAAAAGCCCCGACACATGCCGGGGCTCTTTGATTGCAGCCGTTCAGTCAGTGGCTTTTGTGACTTTGGGTGCGCGTCGAGCGTTTTTTGTAGCCGGGCAGTGCAGCGGCGTAGGCCAGCGCCTCTTCCCTGCTGCCAAACGACGCCAGCCGATCGCCTTGGGTGCAAACCCGCCATGGGCCATTGTTCACGCTAAGCACGTCATAGCCGTTCATGTGCATCTTGTTCAACATCGGCATGCTCATGGACACCTCCATTTTCGCTAACGGTCAGATCCAGCTTCACGCTTTTACCTTACACCCTCATCCACGCGAATGGCCGACCGGGTGTCGCCAGCCCGGCGGTCAAGGATCCGGCACTTTTCCCGGAAATCAGCCCTCAAAATCCCCATGAAACCTTTGCCTCAAGGCCCGGCTCAAATATTGCAGTTTTATTTCTATTTTGTGACAAGCGACAAAAAAGGTAACAGATGAAAGTACGTGCAACCGTTATATGCGAACAGGATCGCCACATTCTCCTGGTGCGCAAACCGCGCTGCCGCTGGACATTGCCCGGCGGCAAGGTCGAGCCAGGGGAAACCCGGGCGCAGGCTGCCGTGCGCGAACTGCAGGAAGAAACCGGCCTGGATGCCGAAGATGTCTTGTATCTGATGGAACTGCAGAGCGGCAGCACCCGGCATCATGTTTACGAAGCGTCGGTGCAGGACTTTGAGCAGGTGCGCCCGCAAAACGAGATCGTCGATTGCATCTGGCATCCGCTGGACGCGGTGGGCAATCTGAACACCAGCGAAGCGACGCTGCGCATCGTTCAAGCGTTTCAGCGACGGTTATGAGGGCTTAGCCAGCGAATGCGCGACGACCAGCGCTCATTTCCGTGCGTAATTCACCGATGAAGTTGGAAATGTCACGGATGGTGACGAGATGCTCGGGGGAAACGCCATTGAGCAATAAATCCACCCGTCCACTTTCAGGGTCATAAACCTTGATCTGCAGGAGCCCCTGCACTGATGGGGTGCAGTCACATTTACGTGCCGGAAAGCCAGACTCGACGATGCGGCAAATATCGGCAATGACAAGCATGGGTGGACGCCTCACAGGCGATGGTTCGATGAATCCGTAGAGCATAGATGAGCAATTTGTGTCTTGCTCGACACAAAAATGCCAAGCGCGTCACAACTTCCTCAGTGCGCGTCATGATCCCAGATCCAGTTCCACATCCCCGGCAAACTCACCGCTTCCGAGCTTTTTTCCACGGTGCGCGCCAGCGCGGCTTTCTCGAGTTCAGCGTGATCATCATAAAAAGGCTTGTCCGCCAGTCTCACGCCCGTGGCGGCAGCGCTATCCAGCAAAATCTGCAGGTATTCGCGGGTGTGCCGCGCGGTATAGCGGTTGAGATCATGAAAGGTCACCACCACCGGAATGACGCCGTCCACGGTCGGCAACTCACCGAGGGCAATACGTTCGCGGACCTCCGATAATTGCCGCAGCATGTTGGCCCGGCGCCGTGGGCTGGCATTGAAGCCCCAGATCTTGCCGTCGTTGGCGCTCAGGTCCGTCAGCAAAACGTGCAAACCGTGCTGCTGATAGGCGGCGAAGGTGCGTTTGTCGTAATTCCAGAACGGTGGCCGCAACAGTGTCGGTGGCGCGCCGGTGATGGCGGCGATATCAGCCGTGCCGTTGCTCAGCGACTCTTCGAGTTCTTGCGGGTTGAGCAAGCGATGATTGGTGTGCCAATGGGTCGCGGTGTGAAACGCGAGAATGTGCCCCTCCTCATGTTCACGACGCATGATGCTGCGGCCAATGTCACTGTTGCCCGCTCGTGGCGCACGCGTCTGCACGAAGAACACCGCTTTGATATTCGGCATCAGCGGATTGTCCTTGAGACTGTCGAGCACCGTGGCCGACGGATTCCACAAACTCGAGGCGCTGGGGCCATCGTCGAAGGTCAACAGAAAGCGCACCGGCGCCTGGGTCTTCAGCCGTGTTTCGGTTTGCGCGGTCATTTCAATCGGGGCGGCGATGCAACCGGCCAGCCCAAGCGCAATAAGCGCGGCACAGAGAAGTTTGAATCCGGAGTTCATGTTTTGCCTTGAGCACGGCGACGGCCGTCATGTGGTCGATTGGCAAAACTCCCTCGCCCTTATCCATCCCTGCGCTCCGATACACGAGCGGAGGTTGGATAAGGTACACAGGGTTTGGTTCCGGCGCTCGCTCAGTGCGTCAATGCCTGCTGAAAAGACCTGTCGATAATCCCTGCCGTGGCCAACGGAGCCGGCAGCGCTTTCACTTTGAACAGGAAGTCGGCGGTGCTTTGCAGGTCCATCGCAGCCTGCTGATCCACTGGCCCGACGGTCATGTGCGCCTGACGCAACCAGTGCCGCGACACTTGTTGGTCGAGATTGGCTTTCTTTGCCCACAGATCGGCGTACTCATCGGTGTGGCTGTCGACCCAGGCCCGAGCCAGTTTCAACCGACCGAGAAAATCCGCAATGGCGGCACGCTTGCTGTCGATGGACGGCGTCGATGCCGCGATCGCGCTGAGCCCCGGCATCAGATTCTTTGCAGTCAGGATTGGTCGCGCGCCTGAGAACACGATCTGCTGGGAAATGTACGGTTCCCACACCGGAAAGGCGTCAATGCTGCCCTGAGGCAACGCGGCGGCGGCATCGATCGGCATCAGCTTGACGAAGTCGACGTAGTTGTCCGGCAGACCGCTCTGCTCCAGAGCACGCAAGGTCAACTGCTGACTCCAGGCACCGGGCCAGTAGGCGACTTTCTTGCCTTTCAGGTCGGCGATGGTTTTCACCGGCGAATCCTTCGGCACCAGCAACGCGATGGTCTCCGGATTCTGCCGCGAGACGCCGATCAGTTTCACCGGCGCCTGCTTGGCAGCCAGAAACAAAAAGCCGGAATCACCGAGAAAACCCAGATCCAGCGAGCCAGTCTGCAAGGCCTCCGCCAAGGGTGCTGCGGCCTGGAAGTGTTTCCAGTCAACGGTATAAGGCGCGTCTTTCAGCACGCCGGACGCTTCCACCGAAGCACGGATATTGTAGTAGTTCTGATCGCCCACATGCAGGACCAATGGCTCGGCTGCGTAGGAAAGCGGCGAAGTGAAGAGCGCTGTGAGTAGCGCACTGCGTAGGAAACGAGAAAGCTTCATGGGCTGACCTGCAGAGGGAAATTGCATAGACCATAACGCTGTTATTTCTCGGTTTTGAAATTCGATTAATGCATAAGCTCATCACTCTCGATGCCCACTGTTCGCGTGGCAACAGTGGCGAACCACAGTGTTGACCATGCAACAGCTGAAACCCTGCATCCGGCCGTAAAACCCTTATAATCCGGCACTTCCAAGCACATGGCACAGAGCCTGCAATATTCCATTCATGCAGGAAGCATTCGATAAAAATATCTTTTTGGACATAAGAAACCTGTGCCTTTGCCGGAGCGCTCCATGACATCGTTCTTTGCTCATTTCAAAACACTGCTGGCCGCCAGCGCTGTGATGCTGAGTCTGCAACCGTTCGCCCACGCGAGTGAGACCGCGCCAGCGGAAGTGCATCTCGACTACGCCTATTACTCACCGGTCAGTCTGGTGCTCAAGCACTTCGGCTTCCTCGAAAAGGCTTTGCCGCAAACCAAGGTCAGTTGGGTACTGAGCCAAGGCAGCAACCGTTCGCTGGAATACCTCAACAGTGGCGGCGTGGATTTCGCTTCCAGCGCCAGCCTGGCGGCCGTGCTGAGTCGGGCCAATGGCAGCCCGATCAAATCCGTCTACGTCTACAGCCGCGCCGAATGGACAGCGCTGGTGGTGCGCAAGGATTCGCCGTATCAGACCGTCGCCGACCTCAAGGGCAAAAAGATCGCCGCCACCAAGGGCACCGACCCGTACTTGTTTACCCTGCGCAGCCTGCAACAGGCCGGACTGAAAAAAGACGATGTCGAACTGGTCCATCTGCAACACCCGGATGGCCGCACCGCGCTGGAAAAAGGCGATGTCGACGCCTGGGCCGGACTCGATCCGCACATGGCCGCCAGTCAGGTGCAGGCCGGTTCGCGCCTGCTCTACCGCAACCCGGCGTTCAACAGTTACGGCGTGGTCAGCGTCACCGAGCAGTACGCCAAGGAACACCCGCAGACCATCGACAGCGTGATCAAGGCCTATGAACAGGCGCGCGACTGGGCATTGAAAAACCCCGATGAATTCGCCGCCCTGTTGGCCAAGGAATCCGGTTTGCCGCTGGACGTAGCCAAGTTGCAACTGTCGCGCACCGACCTGAGCAGCCCGCAACTCACTCAGCAGGACATCAGCGCCTCCAAGGCAGCGGCGCCGATTCTGGTCTCCGAGGAATTGGTGCGCCGAGGGGTGAATGTCGATCAAGTCATCGATCAATTGCTCGACAGCGGTGTGCAGCAAGCCGTCGCCCACCAGTAATCGATCAGTCTCACGATAAATCCGCGCCTGTCGCGGATTTGTCGTGAGCGGAGCCAAGACCATGACCACTCACAGCAAAGACTTGCCCGCGCCACTTGCCGTACCGCGCCAGCGTCCTGCGAGTTTGAATTCGACGTGGCAACGCCGCTGCAAAGGCCTGGCCCTGCCGCTACTGATCATCGTCGCGCTGGAAATTATCGTACGCATCGGTTGGCTGCCGTCCTACCAGATGCCAGCGCCGAGCGAGATCGCCCTGACCCTCACCGACCTCGCCGAAGGCGCGTTGTGGAAGCATATTGGCGCCAGCCTGATTCGGGTGTTGCTGGGTTTTGCCATTGGCGCCAGTCTGGCATTGGTGTTTGCTGCCTGGGTCGGTTTGAGCCGTGAAGCCGAGGCCTATCTGGAGCCAACGTTCGCCGCCCTGCGCTCGATTCCGAGCCTGGCCTGGGTGCCACTGCTGCTGTTGTGGCTGGGCATCGACGAGACGTCGAAAATCGTCTTGATTGCCATCGGCGCGTTTTTTCCGGTGTACGTCAACGTCGTCGCGGCCATTCGCAATATTGATCGCAAACTGGTGGAAGTCGGCCGCATCTACGGCTTCAGCCGCTTGCAACTGGTACGACGGATCTTGCTGCCGGCCGCCCTGCCCGGCCTGTTTACCGGGTTACGCAGCGGCATGAGCCTGGCGTGGATGTTTCTCGTCGCGGCGGAGTTGATCGCGGCGACCAAGGGCCTGGGTTATCTGCTCAGTGACGGTCGGGAAACCTCGCGGCCGGACATCGTGCTGGCCGCGATCATCGTGCTCGCCTTGCTCGGCAAACTCAGCGACGGCTTGCTGGCCATGCTCGAACGTCGCTGGTTGAAATGGCGCGACACGTTCACCGGTCAGGACGCCAGCGACTAAGCTGAAATCTCCCTCCGGAGATTCAGCCCATGTGCGGAAGACTCTCGCAGTACCGTGGCATTCACGACTTTGTCGCGGTGCTGAGCATTCCCGACGCGTTGATCAATCACGTCGGCGATGCATCGCTTGATCGCTACAACGCGGCGCCGACCACTGCGCTGGCCGTCCTGCATCAACAAGGGCAACAGCTGCATGCCGACAATCTGCGTTGGGGCTGGCGCCCGCACTGGGCCAGGGATCGCCCCGCACCCATCAATGCCCGCGTCGAGAAAGTCGCCCATGGCCCGTTCTTCCGGGCGATCTGGCGCCATCGTTTGATTGTGCCGGTCGATAACTGGTTTGAATGGGTCAACGCCGAGGACAAAACCCGCCAACCGTGGCTGATCCGTCGCGCGGATCACGGTCCAGTTTTCTGCGCGGCCATCGGACAATTTCCGACAGCCGAAACAGCGGCTCGGGATGACGACGGTTTCGTCATCATCACCGCCGATGCCATCGGCGGCATGCTCGATATCCATGATCGCCGACCGCTGGTGTTGCGCGCAGATCTAGTGCACGAATGGCTCGATCCAGCGACGCCCATCGAGCGTGCCGAACAAATGTTGCTGTTCGAAGGTGAAGGCAGCGAAGTGTTCGAGTGGCACAAAGTCGGCAAAGCTGTCGGTAACTCGCGCAATCAGGGCGCCGAATTGATTGAACCCGCCGGCTAAATATTTCCCGGAGCGGCACGTTATTAAAAAAACGGCCAAAGCTTTGAATCCACAGCGTTACACCGGGTGTTTCAACGACGAAACACCGATGATGAAACAGACGTTCGAATGAACTAACCGCCTGTCTGACATTTCAACCGTCATACATACATTTAGAAGCACTACGGATAGCATGCGCGCCGCATTTCCGATTGGTATACCAGTTGACCAAAGAGTCAACAAATCAGGAATTCCCCACAACTTCTACAAGCCTTGCAGAGAAATAAGTTGCGCGACGATTTTGCAATCAAACAGGTCAGCGGCCTGGAGTGTATTTATCTGTCGATGACAGAACGCTTTGAACTCGACTGTTTTATCGGCCACTACATCAAGACCCGAAACCTGCGTTCCGTACCCGATATCGAACAGACCCTGCGCACCACCCTCGAAGCGTATCCCGGCCACCCGCCGGTGATGGTCAACGAGCTCAATGCGTGGATCGACCGAACCTTGGGATTTCGAGCCTCACACCCCGATTTCACGCAGCTGGACGATCTTTGAAACCACGAAAAAGCCCCGCAAATGCGGGGCTTTTTCGTATAAATCAATTAAAACTTGCGATCCGGAACTGACAGCTCCCGGCCGTCATCATGCTTCCAGGTTTGTTCCTTGTGCTTCTCCCGCTCGATTTCCTCTTCAGTCGGCTCATCAGTCTCTTGCTCATCCGTCTCTGGATGCTTTTGCTCAGTCGCCATGCGCGCCTCCTTTTATCAGTAAACCTTCATCCCTAAAGCGTAGAACAGTTTCAAGCGGACCACTTACAACCACCAGCGCAGCAGAAAGAAGAACGCCATGCTCAGCAACATGCTGAGCAAAGTGCTGCGCGTATATATCACCAGTGCGATCGCGACCAGTGAACTAAGCAGATACGGGTTATCCCACTGCAGATTCAGCTGTTTGTCGGGCATGAAGACAATCGGCCCGCAAATGGCGGTGAGCATTCCGGGAACCGCAAACCCGAGAAACTGCCGCGCATTGCTACTTAAACGTACCGGTAAACGCGGCTCGAGAAACACGTAGCGGTTGAGAAAAACGAGGAGCCCCATGCCGAAAATAACTACCCAAACCATCATGTGCGCTCCCGATACAGCTTGTTGCAGATAAACCCGGCGGTCATTCCCGCCAGCCCGGACAACACCAGTGCCGAGCCCCATTGCCAATAGCTGAACAGCACGGAGCAGAACAACGAAACCACCACACACACCACCGTCGGCACGTTACGCACCACCGGCGTGATCAACGCGATAAACGTGGCGGCAATCGAGAAGTCCAGCCCCAGATGCTCAAGCCCCGGAATGCTGCTGCCGAGGACGATGCCGGCCAGGGTGAACAGATTCCACGCGAGGTAGAACGTCAGGCCGACGCCCAACGCATACCAGCGATTGAACTGCTGACGGTCATGCTGACTGGTCAGCGCAAACAACTCATCGGTGAGCAAAAAGCCCAAACCGATTCGCCAGCGCCCCGGCAGCGGTGAAATCACCGAGCGCATGCTCATGCCATACAGCAAGTGCTGCGACGTCAGCAGCAACGTGGTCAGCAGAATCGAGAAAATCCCCGCGCCGCCCTTGAGCATGCCGATCGCTACTAACTGCGCGGCACCGGCAAACACGATGCTCGACAGACCTTGACCTTGCAGCGGCGTGAGATTGGCTTCGATCGCCATGGAACCGGCCAGCAGCCCCCACGGCGCGGTGGCCAGAGACAACGGCATGATCGCCACAGCGCCACGAAGGAACGCACTGCGTGGCATTACTGAGTCAGACATAAACGTTCTTCAACCAGGAAAACGGTCGGCGACTGTGCCAGCAAATTCGCTTTTCTGGCTTGAACAATCTTGCGCACTTGTGGGAAATCAACCGAATGCAACCGTTCATCGGCAAGCCGCTTGCAACCGAGGATGGCCAACAACATGCTGGCGCTGCATTTTCCCCCACGAGACCATGCCCTGCCATGACCGCCATCGACAGCGACGTGTACAAGACTCTGCTGGAATCGACCCAAGCCATCCCGTGGCGAATCGACTGGAAAACCATGACCTTCAGCTACATCGGCCCGCAGATCGAAGCCCTGCTCGGCTGGCAGCAGGACAGTTGGGTCGGGGTCAACGACTGGGTCGAGCGCATGCACCCGGATGATCGCGATTACGTGGTGGAGTTTTGTGTGTCGCAGTCGCGTGCCGGGGTCGACCACGAAGCCGATTATCGCGCCCTCACCAGCACCGGCGACTACGTGTGGATCCGTGACGTCGTGCACGTGGTGCGCAAGGACGGCGAAGTCGAAGCGCTGGTCGGGTTCATGTTCGATATCAGCGAGCGCAAGAAAACCGAAGAACACCTGATCCGCCTGCAGAAACAACTGGAAGAGTATTCGTTTCAGGATGGTCTGACCGGCATTGCCAACCGGCGCATGTTCGACACCGTCCTCGAACGCGAATGGCTTAACGCCCAACGCACGGGATTGCCGCTGTCGCTGCTGATCCTCGATATCGACTACTTCAAGCAGTACAACGACCATTACGGCCACATCAAAGGTGATGAATGCCTGCGCCAGGTGGCCAAGACCCTGGCGCTGGCGGCCAATCGTCCTCGGGATTTCATTGCCCGGATCGGCGGTGAAGAATTTGTCTGGCTGCTGCCGGAAACCGATGCCGAATCGGCGCGCCTGGTCGCCCGAAAATGCCTGCACCTGATCTGCCAACAGCAGATCGCTCATGCTCAATCACCGGTGTCGTCGCTGTTGAGTCTGAGCCTCGGCGCGGGCACTACGCAGGCGAGCGCCGAAAGCGATTCGCTGCATTTTGTCGAGCGCGTCGACAAACTGCTCTACCAGGCCAAACACAACGGCCGGATGCGCGCGGAATTCGCTGATTTTCGTACTGACGATTAATCCCCTGACCGGCGTAACATAGCGCCATTCACAATCGCGTCAGGGAGACGACATGCTGTACCGAATCGCAGCCGACGGGCTGGTGCTGTTTCATTTGTCATTTATTTTGTTCGTGCTGTTTGGCGGGCTGCTGGTGCTCAAATGGCCACGTTTGATGTGGTTGCATTTACCCGCCGCCACCTGGGGCGTGATGGTCGAGGTGCTGCACCTGACTTGTCCGCTGACCTACTGGGAAAACCTTATGCGCCATGCGGCCGGGCAGACCGAATACGCCGGCGGCTTCATCGAGCATTACATCTGGCCGGTCATCTACCCGGCCGGGCTCACCCCGCAGATTCAACTGGCGCTCGGCAGCGTGGTGCTGGCGGTCAACCTGCTGGTGTATGGTCGCTTGATCCGTTCGTGGAGGCTGCGTCGAGCGCTCTAATCAGCGCCGCGTCTGCTTCAGGGTTTCCAGCCAGGCCGGATCCAGACGCGTCTGCTCAGTGTCGAGCCCCTGCGCCTGCATGCGTTCCTTATGCGCTTCAACTTCGCGCCACAGTTGCCCGTGATCGCTGGAGTTGCCGTCCAGTTCGTGCATTTGTGTCAGCCCGAGATGGTAGAAGCGCAGCACCTTCATCGCCGTCGGATCATTCTGCTCCACCGCCGCCGTCACCTGATGCATCACATTGGTGATGCTCATCAGGCTGCGCTTGAGCCGCCAGCTGTATACCGCTGGCGCCATCCAGCTCTGATTCCAGAAACGCCCGCGCAGTAATGCCGCAGTCAGCAGAAATGCCAGAAAAACCCCGCCGACATTGAAGCGCAGGTTATCGCCGCCAGGTTCGCCGAACAACGCCACCGCCACGCTCGAGAACAACATCGCCAGCACCAGGAACAGCACGGCAATGATGATCGTGCTGCGTCGGGTCTGCTGGCGAAAGGTTGCGGCATCCATCGGCTGAATCTCGAACATCACAAATGACTTCCTTGGGCGACAAAAGGGGTAACTGAAAAAACCGGCCGGCGCATTATCGCCTCTGCGACGGATTTAGCTATGCTGGGGCTCCTTTTCATCATTTCCGCGTCCAACGGGGACATGGCGGTACAGCGCAGATCGTGCCATCTTCATTCTTGGATACACACTATTCGGATGCCATCGCCTAGTCTTGAGATGACATCGTTTTAAGGATCATTGCATGACCCAACGACACGTAATCAATGCCTCGGTCAGCCCGAAAGGCAGCCTGGAAACCCTTTCTCAACGTGAAGTCCAGCAACTGAGCGAAGCAGGATCCGGCAGCACTTACACCCTCTTCCGCCAGTGCGCCCTGGCCATTCTCAACACCGGCGCCCATGTCGACAACGCCAAGACCATCCTCGAAGCCTACAAGGACTTCGAAATCCGCATTCACCAACAGGACCGCGGCGTACGCCTGGAGCTGCTGAACGCTCCGGCCGATGCCTTCGTCGACGGCGAGATGATCGCCAGCACCCGCGAAATGCTCTTCAGCGCCCTGCGCGACATTGTCTACACCGAAAACGAACTCGACAGCCAACGCATCGACCTGAGCACCTCGCAAGGCATCAGCGACTACGTTTTCCACCTGCTGCGCAATGCGCGCACTTTGCGTCCGGGCGTCGAGCCGAAAATCGTCGTGTGCTGGGGCGGTCACTCGATCAACACTGAAGAATACAAATACACCAAGAAAGTCGGCCACGAACTCGGCCTGCGCAGCCTCGACATCTGCACCGGCTGCGGCCCTGGCGTGATGAAAGGCCCGATGAAAGGCGCGACCATCGCCCACGCCAAACAGCGTATTCACGGCGGTCGTTATCTCGGCCTGACCGAGCCGGGCATCATCGCCGCCGAAGCGCCGAACCCGATCGTCAATGAGCTGGTGATCCTGCCGGACATCGAAAAACGTCTGGAAGCCTTCGTGCGTGTCGGCCACGGCATCATCATCTTCCCGGGCGGCGCCGGTACGGCTGAGGAATTCCTTTATTTGCTCGGCATCCTCATGCACCCGGACAATGAAGGGCTGCCATTCCCGGTTATCCTCACGGGGCCGAAACATGCCGCGCCGTATCTGGAACAACTCGACGCTTTCGTCATCGCCACCCTCGGCGAAGCGGCCAAGCAGCATTACGAAATCATCATCGACGACCCGGCCGAAGTGGCGCGGCAGATGACTCAGGGGCTGAAAGCGGTGAAGCAGTTCCGTCGCGAGCGCAACGACGCGTTCCACTTCAACTGGCTGCTGAAAATCGACGAAGGCTTCCAGCGTCCGTTCGATCCGACCCACGAAAACATGGCCAACCTGAAACTGCACCGCGACCAGCCACCGCACGAACTGGCGGCGAACCTGCGTCGGGCGTTTTCCGGCATTGTCGCTGGCAACGTCAAGGACAAAGGCATTCGCCTGATCGAAGAACACGGGCCATACCAGATCCGTGGTGATGCGGCGATCATGCAACCGCTCGATGCGCTGCTCAAAGCCTTCGTCGCCCAGCACCGGATGAAGTTGCCGGGTGGCGCGGCGTATGTGCCGTGTTATCGAGTGGTCGCGTAATATTTTAGCTACCACCTGACCTTGTAGGAGTGAGCCTGCTCGCGATAGCGATATATCAGTCACCTTTTTATTGACTGAACCACCGCTATCGCGAGCAGGCTCACTCCTACAGGTGCTGCGGTGTGGCACAAATGGTGTTTACAAACTGAATCCCCTGCTCGCGAAGAGGCCCGAAAGAACAACCTCAACCCACCAACCGCATCGCCAACGCCTTGGCCTGCAACGCCACATCCGTCACCGCCGTACTCTCCCACCACATCCCGCGTAACGGTGGTCCCATGGCAAACAATCGGCTAGCCGCACGCCCCTCGGCATCCAGTACCGCGCCATCCACTGCCGCCGCGATTCCCAATGCCAACGGCCCCGGCTGCACCAGACCACGCACCAGCAACTGCTGCGGCAACGGTCGCGCCACCCGGCGCCAGTCGTACTCGATGCCACTGGAATTGATCAGCGCGGCGCCCTGCACCACGCAGGTTTGCGACTCACCGCGACGTCGAATACGAATACTCACGTAACCTTCCGCACTCGGCTCCAGCCCTTTGAACGAAGCTGCCTGAATCCGCAATCGCCCTTCTTTGTGCAATCGCTCAACCAGCTTCGCGCTCAACGGCGGTGAACGGTGATGGTGGCTTTCCCACCACGGCCGCACATGCCGTACGAATTGTCGACGCTGCTGGTCAGTCGCCTGACTCCACAGCCGGGCTATGTGCACCCGCACCGTGTCCAGCGGCGCCTGCCAATCGATACCTTGTGCGATGGCTGCCCGGCATTGCCGACGCAATTCACGCAACAACTGTCGTGGCGTACGCAGGCTGTGATCGCTGCCAAGAAAGTCGATCCAAACCGGCGGTTGTCGGCGCACGTGGGGCAGCAAGCCATGTCGGGAAAAGACTTCGATCGGCCCGCGATGCCCGGCCTGCTCCAGCGAAACCACGGCATCGACCATGGTCAGGCCGGAGCCGATGATCATCACGGTGGATTGCGGATCGAGCTGGCGCATGGCCGCGACATCCCAGGGATCGAGGGCGGCGGCGTTGAGGCCACTGGAAGCTTTCTGCGGAGTTCGTGCGGCAGGGAACATTCCAGTCGCCAGCACTGCGCAGACTCCAGACAATGACTGACCATTGCTCAGCGTAAGCTGCACCGAATCGGCATCGACCTGCAGATCGACGACTTCCGCTCGAATGTGTTCAACGCTCGAACCATAACGCGCCCCGACAGTGCGCGCTTCGGCCAGACGCTGTTGCACATAGACACCAAACAAACCACGCGGCGGGAACAGTTCGCTGACCGGTACGTTCTGCTCTGCAGACTCCGGCCAGCCTCCGCCGGCAATGTGCTCGGTCAGCCATTGCGTCAGATCATCAGGATTATCCGGATCGACGCTCATGCGCGCCGCGTTGCCGTTGAGTGTGTGGCCCAGCTCGACTGCACTGTAGGCCTCGCCGCGTCCCAATTCATTACGCGGCTCAATGATCAGGACCTTGCGCCGGCCGGGTAGACGCAACAACTGCACCGCCAGCATCGTGCCGCTGAGGCCGCCGCCGATGATCAGAACGTCTGCAAAACGCAAAGAAACGGATGACTCCGTGTGGATCTGCTCACGCATAGCTTTTTACTAAGAGGCGTTATTCAGGGTAACAGTATGCTAAATCGCTCCTCTTATCAGCTGGTTTTGCTTAACACTCGGGAGGGATCAAAGCCCGACTGGTAGACCAGACGGGCGGCTCTACCTGAACTCAACTATTTTTACGTTGAGGTTCTAAGCGATCTTGTACAAAGCTTCCATCGAAGGGTATGGATTTCCGAGTTGACCGTCAAAGAAGATGTAGTAAAACGGGGTGTCGATGTTGCCTGAATATTTCAGTAAAACCTCCCTGGAGATGGCTAATACACCCCCCTCCGCCGTCATCGTTGCCGTTCCCAGCTTTGCTCCATCCTTTCCGATGTAGACGTCAGCCACGTCGCCAGGTAACGGACGTTCCACAGGAGGAATAATCGCAGTCGCGGATTCACCAATGTCCTTCAGGTTAATGACACCATCCACTGCTTCGTTGATTCTGAGTGCGTCAAGCATTTTGTAACTCCTTTTCAGATATCCAATGAAATTCACTGCGATTACATTGGAGTCGAACGGTGTTTGACCGTCTACTGTCAGAAATTACAGGTTCAAGCCACTATCCGACGAATGGTTGCCACCAATCAAATAACGACATTGCGCACAAACCGCGCCGCAACATCGCCATCATTGCGATAGGAGTGCGGCTGGTTACTGGCAAACATGAAAAACTCCCCAGTACCGATGTGCTGCGGCTGATCGCCGAGCATCAGCGTCAGGCATCCCTCAAACACGAAAATCTGCTCGCTCCAGCCCTCGGCATCCGCTTGCGACGGGTAGACCTCGCCCGGTTGCAGGCACCATTCCCATTGCTCGACTTCGCGAGTGGCCGTGGCCTTGGAGAGCAGCACCGCTTTACTGCCGGGGATCGTTCCCGCCCATGCCACCTCGTTGATGCGGCTTGGATCACGGGCATCCGGCGCCTGGATCAGATCGCTGAACGCCACATCGAGCGCCTCGGCAACGCGATCAAGCGTGGTCAGGCTGACGTTCTTTTCGCCCGCCTCGATCGCCACCAGCATGCGTCGGCTGACCCCGGATTTTTCCGCCAGCGCGGTCTGGCTCATGTCGGCGGCATGGCGTAGACGTCGCACATTCAGGCTGACGTGTTGCAGGACGGACGCCCGTTGCGTTGAATCTTTGTGCACTATATTGCTCACTCGGTGAGGTTGGGCAGTATACTGCGCAACGTTGGGCGCATTGTGCGGCCTCCTTTTTATAGTGCGCAAGGTCATGACGTCGCAGAACAGCTCTCCCACTCCCCTACGTTTCTCTCGTTTCAGCAAAGCCGAGTGCGTGCTGGTGCTGATCACCATGGTCTGGGGCGGCACCTTTCTGTTGGTTCAGCATGCGATGACGGTCAGCGGGCCGATGTTTTTTGTCGGTCTGCGTTTTGCGGCGGCGGCTTGTATCGTGGCGCTGTTCTCTTGGCGGCATCTGCGCGAACTGACCCTGTTCGAACTCAAGGCCGGCGCGTTCATCGGCGTGGCGATCATGCTCGGTTACGGCTTGCAGACGGTCGGTTTGCAAACGATCCCGAGCAGTCAGTCGGCGTTCATCACCGCGTTGTATGTGCCGTTCGTGCCATTGCTGCAATGGCTGGTGCTCGGGCGGCGCCCCGGGTTGATGCCGAGCATCGGCATCATGCTGGCGTTTACCGGGCTGATGTTGCTGTCGGGGCCGTCCGGGGCTGCGCTGAATTTCAGTCCGGGTGAAATAGCCACGTTGATCAGCGCCATTGCGATCGCGGCCGAGATCATTCTGATCAGCACTTATGCCGGCCAGGTCGATGTGCGTCGAGTCACCGTCGTGCAACTGGCAACCACGTCCGTACTGTCGTTCCTGTTGGTAGTGCCGACCGGGGAAATGCTTCCGGATTTTTCCTGGACTCTGCTGGTGACCGCGCTGGGGCTGGGCGCAGCAAGTGCGGCGATTCAGGTGGCGATGAACTGGGCACAGAAGAGTGTTTCGCCAACCCGGGCGACATTGATCTACGCCGGTGAGCCGGTATGGGCCGGGATTGTCGGGCGGATTGCCGGGGAGCGGTTGCCGGCGATTGCGCTGGTGGGCGCGGGGTTGATTGTGGCGGCGGTGATTGTCAGTGAGTTGAAGACCAAGGGGAAGGTTGCCGAAGCCGAAGCCGAAGCCGAATTGGAGCGGGAAACGCAGGAATAAAGCTCCGAAATCTTCACAGTCTGAATTATTGCTATCGCGAGCAGGCTCACTCCTACACTTGAAATACGTTCCCCCTGTAGGAGTGAGCCTGCTCGCGATGAGGCCATCCCAAGCAACATCCATCTACCTGAAACAATGCCAAACAGAAAATTCCAGACTACTTTGTAGGATTCTGAGACATCCTGGCGGTTGGTGATCGGGGAGCTGGCACGTATGATGCTTCACAAACTTCCGCAGATTAGAAGCCTATGTCCCTGATAGTTCTACTGCTTCTGCCATTCATTGGCAGCTGTCTGGCAGCGGTGCTGCCACACAATGCGCGTAATACCGAATCCCTGCTGGCAGGTCTGGTCGCTTTGATCGGCACCGTTCAGGTCGCGATGTTGTACCCGCAAATTGCCCACGGCGGCGTGATCCGCGAAGAATTCATGTGGCTGCCCAGCCTCGGTCTGAACTTCGTTTTGCGCATGGACGGTTTCGCCTGGCTTTTCTCGATGCTCGTTCTCGGCATCGGCACCCTCGTCGCTTTATATGCCCGTTATTACATGTCGCCGGACGATCCGGTGCCGCGTTTCTTTGCCTTCTTCCTGGCGTTCATGGGCGCCATGCTCGGTCTGGTGATTTCGGGAAACCTGATTCAGATGGTGTTTTTCTGGGAGCTGACCAGTCTCTTTTCATTCCTGTTGATCGGCTATTGGCACCATCGCGCCGATGCTCGTCGCGGCGCTTACATGGCACTGATGGTCACCGGTGCCGGCGGGTTATGTCTGCTGGCGGGGGTCATGATTCTCGGCCATGTCGTCGGCAGCTATGACCTCGACAAGGTCCTGGCCGCCGGCGATCTAATTCGCGCACATGCCCTCTACCCTATTCTTTTACCCCTCATTCTTATCGGCGCACTCAGCAAAAGTGCGCAGTTCCCTTTCCACTTCTGGTTGCCGCACGCAATGGCGGCGCCGACACCGGTTTCTGCCTATCTGCATTCGGCAACCATGGTCAAAGCCGGGGTGTTCCTGCTCGCGCGTCTGTGGCCATCGCTGTCTGGCAGTGAAGAATGGTTCTACATCGTCAGCGGGGCCGGCGCGTGTACACTGTTGCTTGGCGCCTATTGCGCGATGTTCCAGAACGACCTCAAAGGTCTGCTCGCTTACTCGACTATCAGCCATCTCGGCTTGATCACCCTGTTGCTGGGCCTGAACAGTCCGCTGGCTGCCGTGGCGGCGGTGTTCCACATCCTCAACCACGCTACGTTCAAGGCTTCGCTGTTCATGGCCGCAGGCATCATCGACCATGAAAGCGGCACCCGCGATATCCGCAAACTCAGCGGCCTGATCAAACTGATTCCGTTCACCGCGACGCTGGCCATGGTTGCCAGCGCCTCGATGGCAGGCGTGCCGCTGCTTAACGGCTTTCTGTCGAAAGAAATGTTCTTCGCCGAAACCGTGTTCATCAACGCCACGGCGTGGGTTGAAGCGGCGCTGCCGATTGTCGCGACCATCGCCGGTACATTCAGCGTTGCCTACTCGCTGCGTTTCACCGTCGATGTGTTCTTCGGTCCGCCAGCCACTGATCTGCCGCACACCCCGCACGAACCGCCGCGCTGGATGCGGGCACCGGTAGAATTGCTGGTGTTCACTTGCTTGCTGGTGGGTATTTTCCCTGCGCAGATCGTCGGCCCGTTGCTCGCCGCCGCCGCGTTGCCCGTGGTTGGCGGCACGCTGCCGGAATACAGCCTGGCAATCTGGCACGGCCTGAACGCGCCGATGATCATGAGCCTGATCGCCATGTCCGGCGGCATCGTCGTCTACCTGTTGCTGCGCAACCAGTTCAAACTCGGCCGTTTCAAATACCCGCCGCTGGTAGGCCGCTTCAATGGCAAGCGCCTGTTCGAGCGCAGTCTGGTGGTGATGATGCGCATGGCCCGACGCGTCGAGCGGCGTCTGGGCACCAAGCGTCTGCAGATGCAATTGTTCCTGATGGTATTGGCGGCGGTACTTGCCGGCCTGATTCCGATGCTGCACAGCAGCCTGAGCTGGGGCGACCGGCCGAAGATTCCCGGATCGGTCGTTTTCGTGACTCTTTGGCTGCTGGCGATTGCCTGTGCCCTCGGCGCCGCGTGGCAGGCCAAGTATCACCGTCTCGCCGCCCTGACCATGGTCAGCGTCTGCGGCTTGATGACCTGCGTGACGTTCGTCTGGTTCTCCGCGCCCGACCTGGCGCTGACGCAACTGGCCGTCGAAGTGGTCACCACGGTGCTGATCCTGCTCGGCCTGCGCTGGTTGCCACGCCGTATCGAAGAAGTCTCGCCACTGCCAAGCAGCCTGCGCAAGGCGCGGATTCGTCGTCTGCGCGACTTGCTGCTGTCGATTGCCGTCGGCGGCGGCATGGCGCTGCTGTCCTACGCCATGCTCACGCGGCAGACGCCGAACGACATTTCCTCGTTCTATCTCAGCCGCGCCATGCCCGAAGGCGGCGGCAGCAACGTGGTCAACGTGATGCTGGTGGATTTCCGTGGCTTCGACACCCTCGGTGAAATCACCGTACTGGTCGCCGTGGCCCTGACCGTATTCGCCCTGCTGCGCCGCTTCCGCCCGCCGAAAGAAAGCCTGCAGCTGCCAGCCCAGCAACGCTTGCTGGCGCCGGACGTGGTCACCGACCTGGTCAACCCGCGTTCAGCGAGCGACACCGCACTCGGCTTCATGATGGTGCCGGCCGTGCTGGTGCGCCTGCTGTTGCCGATTGCCCTGGTGGTGTCGTTCTACCTGTTCATGCGCGGGCACAACCAACCGGGCGGCGGTTTTGTTGCCGGGCTGGTGATGTCGGTGGCGTTCATCCTGCAATACATGGTCGCCGGTACACAGTGGGTCGAGGCGCAAATGAGCCTGCGGCCGCTGCGCTGGATGGGCACCGGCTTACTCTTCGCCACCGCCACCGGCCTGGGCGCGATGGTCGCCGGTTATCCGTTCCTGACCACGCACACCTGGCATTTCACCTTGCCAGTGCTGGGTGACATCCATATCGCCAGCGCGCTGTTCTTCGACATTGGCGTGTATGGCGTAGTGGTCGGCTCGACGCTGCTGATCCTCACCGCCCTCGCCCACCAATCGGTGCGGGGTCACAAGACTGCATCGCTGCCAAAATCCGTCGCCAGCAAAGGAGCCGTCTGATGGAAGAAGTCATCGCAATCGCCATCGGCGTGCTCGCCGCGTCCGGCGTCTGGCTGATCCTGCGCCCACGGACGTTTCAGGTGGTCATGGGCCTGTGCCTGCTGTCGTATGGCGTCAACCTGTTCATCTTCAGCATGGGCAGCCTGTTCATCGGCAAGGAGCCGGTGATCAAGGATGGCGTCACGCAAGACTTGCTGCACTACACCGACCCGTTGCCACAGGCACTGGTACTCACCGCGATCGTCATCAGCTTCGCCATGACCGCGCTGTTCCTCGTCGTTCTGCTCGCCTCGCGCGGCCTGACCGGCACCGACCACGTCGACGGCCGGGAGCCTAAAGAATGATGGCGATGACTCACCTGATCGCCGCACCGATTCTGCTGCCGCTGCTGACCGCCGCCATCATGCTGATGCTCGGCGAACGGCACCGACCGCTGAAGGCGAAAATCAACCTGTTCTCCAGCCTCGTCGGCCTGTTCATTTCGGTGATGCTGCTGCAATGGACGCAAACCACTGGCGTGCCCGGTTCGATCGGCGTTTACCTGCCGGGCAACTGGCAGGCGCCGTTCGGCATTGTGCTGGTGGTCGATCGCCTGTCGGCGCTGATGCTGGTGCTGACCGGGATCATCGGCGTCAGCGCTTTGCTGTTTGCCATGGCCCGTTGGGACGGCGCCGGGTCGAGCTTCCACGCACTGTTCCAGATTCAGTTGATGGGCTTGTATGGCGCGTTCCTGACCGCTGACCTGTTCAATTTGTTCGTGTTCTTCGAAGTGTTGCTCGCCGCGTCCTATGGCCTGTTGTTGCACGGCTCGGGGCGGGCGCGGGGGTCATCGGGGGTGCATTACATTTCGATCAACCTGCTTGCCTCATCGCTGTTCCTGATTGGCGCCGCGCTGATCTATGGCGTGACAGGTACGCTGAACATGGCCGATCTGGCGCTGAAGATTCCGTTGGTGCCGGAAGCCGACCGTGGCTTGCTCCACGCCGGTGCGGGGATTCTCGCCGTCGCGTTCCTGGCCAAGGCCGGCATGTGGCCGCTGAACTTCTGGCTGGTGCCAGCCTACTCCTCGGCCAGTGCACCGGTGGCGGCGATGTTCGCGATCATGACCAAGGTCGGCGTCTACACCCTGCTGCGCCTGTGGACCCTTCTGTTCTCAGGCCAGGCGGGAGCGTCCGCGTTCTTTGGCGGCGACTGGCTGATCTACGGCGGCATGGCGACCATGGCCTGCGCGGCGCTGGCAATTCTCGCCGCACAACGCCTGGAGCGCATGGCCAGCCTGAGCATTCTGGTGTCGGCAGGGATTCTGTTGTCGGCAATCGGGTTCGCCCAACCGAACCTGATCGGCGCTGCGCTGTTCTATGTGGTCAGCTCGACGCTGGCACTGAGTGCGCTGTTCCTGCTGGCCGAGTTGATCGAACGCTCGCGCTCGGCCAACGAGATCCCCTTGGAAGACGAAAGCGAATTGCTGCCGCGCCCGCAGGAATCCTTGCAACCACCGAAAGGCATCAACCTTGATGACGAGCAGAAAGCCGTGGTCGGTCAGGTCATCCCGTGGACCATGGCGTTTCTCGGCCTGAGCTTCATCGCCTGCGCCCTGCTGATCATCGGCATGCCGCCGCTGTCCGGATTTATCGGCAAACTCAGCCTGATCGGCGCCTTGCTTAACCCTCTGGGCCTGGGCACGGGCGCGCCGATTTCCAACGCGGCCTGGGCGTTGCTGGCGCTGCTGATCCTCTCCGGGCTGGCGTCGTTGATGGCATTCTCGCGCCTCGGCATCCAGCGTTTCTGGACACCCGAAGAGCGCCCTTCACCCCTGCTGCGCAAACTTGAATGCGCGCCGATCTTCCTGCTGCTGGGGCTGAGCATCGTCCTGACCTTCAAGGCTGAACCCCTGCTGCGCTACACCCAGGCCACCGCCGACGCGCTGAACAACCCGCAGCAATACGTCATGGCAGTGCTCGGCACCCGTGCTGTGCCGAGTCCGGAAGCCAAAGCCGCGATGCTGGAGGTGCAGCCATGAACCGTGTGTTGCCTGCACCGTTGTTGTCGCTGGCACTGTGCGCCCTGTGGCTGACCCTGAACCTGTCGATCAGCCCGGGCAACCTTTTGCTCGGCGCGATATTGGGATTCGCTGCACCACTGATGATGCGCAAATTGCGTCCGAAACGCGCGCGCATTCGCCGGCCGGGGACGATCCTGCGGCTGTTCCTGGTCGTCGGTCGTGACGTGGTGATGTCCAATCTTATCGTCGCGTGGGGCGTGCTCAATGCGGGTCGTCGCCCGCCGCGTTCAGGCTTTGTCAAAGTGCCGCTGGAGCTGCGCGACGCCCACGGTCTGGCGACGCTGGCGATGATCTGCACGGTGGTGCCCGGCACGGTGTGGTCAGAACTGGCGCTGGATCGCAGCATTCTGTTGCTGCACGTCTGGGATCTGGATGACGAAGCGCAATTCATCGAGCACTTCAAGAGCACCTACGAGCGGCCGTTGATGGAGATTTTCGAATGAGCCCATTACTGTCGAACGCGATCCTGCTGACGCTGTTCCTGTTCTCGCTGGCGATGGTGCTGACGCTGGTGCGTCTGTTCAAAGGGCCGTCGGCGCAGGATCGGGTCTTGGCACTGGATTACCTGTACATCGTCGCCATGCTGATGATGCTGACCCTGGGCATTCGTTATTCCAGTGACACTTACTTCGAAGCGGCGCTGCTGATTGCGCTGTTCGGCTTCGTCGGCTCGTTTGCCCTGGCGAAATTCCTGCTGCGTGGCGAGGTGATCGAATGAATGCTGAACTGTCTCTGTGGATCGAGATTCCGGTGGCGATCCTGCTGGTGCTCAGCGGTCTATTTGCGTTGATCGGTGCGATCGGGCTTTTGCGCATGAAAGATTACTTCCAGCGCATGCACCCGCCGGCACTGGCTTCGACACTGGGCGCATGGTGTGTCGCACTGGCGTCGATCATCTGCTTTTCGGCGCTGAAATCCGGGCCGGTCATACATGCCTGGCTGATTCCGATTTTGCTGGCGATTACCGTACCGGTGACCACATTGCTGTTGGCGCGGGCGGCGTTGTTCCGCAAGCGCATGGCTGGGGATGATGTGCCGGCTGAGGTCAGTAGCCGCCGGACTGAAAGCGGCAGTTAGTCCAGAGTTTTCAGTGTCTGGACTGGCCCTTTCGCGAGCAGGCTCGCTCCCACAGGGTTTTGGGTGAAATCACACATCTGTGAACACCCAAAATCACTGTGGGAGCGAGCCTGCTCGCGAAGGGGCTAGCCAAGTCATCGCAAATTTCAGATCTGTTTCAAACCCACGCCACTGCCAGCAACCCTGCCCCCAACACCGCACACAACGGCGAATACACCCAAGTGTCCAGCCGCGCAAATCGCGAATCCTTCACTTCCTTGAAGAATCCGACCAGATTCGAATCACCAATCGCCCGGGCAAACATCAACAGCGCAATCGCGCTGATCACCCATTGCAGCGCCTTGTGCGTCACCGCCGGCACTCCCCAGCCAACCCGCATGCACACCAACGCCGCAATCACCAGCAACGCCGCCGCCACGATCAACGTGAGCCAGCCCGACGGCTTGAACGCCGGTCGCACCGTTGCGACAAATCCGCGCACTGGCACCTGCGGCACGACTACTGCCGCCGCCCATTGCCCACCCAACGCCCAATACACGTGCATCAAGGCGATCACCGCAAACGTTGTCACCAGCCATTGAGCCAACACAAAGGTCATGGTTGAAATCCTTGGAAAGGGATTTGAACAAACCATCCTAGTCGGATTTTTTTCAAGTGCACGACCGATCAGCGGTAAGGTAAAGTGCCGCCCCATGAAATTCTCCCGTTCCGATCGCTCACTGCTGGCCTGGATGCTCTATTGCTGCGTCCTGTTCAACGTGTTCGCCTGCAGCATCGGTCACGGACAAATGGTCGGCATGCAGCTGAACGGTATCGGCGGTCAGTTCTGTACAGTCGACCCGGCCACTCAAGCGCCGCTCGCCAGCAACCCCACCGAAGAACAACTGCCAACGCTGTCCAAAGCGTTTGGTTGCCCGCTGTGCTCGGTCGGCGGTGGCATGGGCCCGGCGTTCAACTCCAGCCTCACGCTGGCGATCCTGCCGGAACAACACAGCCCACCGCTGGCACCCATTGTCAGCGCCGACCTCCCTGCCCGCTTCACCTGGCCTTCGGCCAACCCCCGCGCCCCTCCGCTCGCCTGAGTGTCTCTACCTTTTGATTTGTCAGCCCACTGCGCCAACGCGCGGCGTTCGCCTGTGCGCTGGCTCCTAGACAAGCATTCAGGATTCAATGATGAAACAACTCACTCTACTGGCGAGCCTGTGCGGCTGCCTGTCCGTTAACGTCTGGGCGCAATCCACCGTGGATCTGGCGCCGATCACCATCGATGGCGAGTCCGGCGCAGAACCGGGCCTGAGCCTCGACCAATCCAGCGGCATGGCCTCACGCCTCGGCTTGAGCCTGCGTGACACACCGGCTTCGGTGGCCATCGCCAATCGCAACGATATCGAACGCCACGGCGCGCAGAACTTCCAGGACGCCGCCAACACCCTGCCCGGGGTCAACGCCAGCGCGCCGCCGGGCTTCGGCGGATTCGTCTCCTACCGTGGCTTCACCAGCAGCCAGATCACCCAGATGTTCAATGGCATCAACGTTTCCGGCGGCCTCGCCCGCCCCGTCGATTCGTGGATCTATGACCGCGTTGAACTGGTCGGCGGCCCGTCATCGCTGATCAATGGCGCAGGCTCAGTGGGCGGTTCGCTGAATTACGTGACCAAACTCGCCACCCGAGATGAACAGGCCGCTGAAGGGCGGGTCAGCTACGGCACCTACGACACCACCGAAACCGCGTTCGGCCTCAACCACGCCCTCACCGAGCCAGGCGCCGACGTGCAGCACTACGCGCGCCTCGACGTCAGCCACAACACCAGCAACGGCTACATCGACCGCCAGGAGCGCGATGCCTGGAGCGTGGCGTACTCGCTGCTCAGCGATCTCACGCCCGACCTGTCGCATACCCTCGCCCTCGAATATCAGGACGAACACGAAGACAGTCCTTACTGGGGCACGCCCGTACTCAATCCCAAGGCCGGCGAGTTGAAGATCGATAAACACAACCGCTTCAACAACTACAACGTCGAGGATGGGCGTTACGAGCAGCGGACGATCTGGGTACGCTCGATCATCGACTACCGGATCAACGACGACACCACCCTGCGCAACACGCTGTATCACCTCGACAGTCAGCGCGATTACCGCAACCTCGAAACCTACCAGTACAACGCCGACAACACGGCGGTTAATCGTTCTACTGCGTATCAGGTGCGCCATCAGGGCGAGCAGAACGGCAACCAGTTCGAACTGCGCCACGACAACACGCTGTTCGGTCTCGACACCACGTGGTCGGGGGGCTTCGAATACAAGGTCAATCAGACCACCAACTCGCCACTGAACGTCAAAGGTGCCAGCACGGTAGACCCGAACAATTATCGTCCGGGGCATTTCTACGACATCCCCGGCACCAACCCCAAGCTGATCAGCGACAAGACCAACGAGGTCACCACCAAGGCACTGTTCGTGGAAAACCGTTTGGCATTGACCGACAAACTGTCGCTGCTCACCGGCTTGCGCTATGACGATATTGACCTCGACGTGACCAACCATCGCACCGTGACCGCCGCCAACCCCAAGCACCTCAAGCGCAGTTGGGAGCCAGTCACCGGCCGCGCTGGCTTGACCTACCAGTTCATTCCGTCGGCCAACGTCTACGTGCAATACAGCACCGCCGCCGAGCAACCGAATGGCACGCAGGACTTCGACGTTTCGACCGGCAAGCAATGGGAGATCGGCAGCAAATTCGATTATCTGAACGGACGCGGCTCGGCGACGATTGCCGCCTACACGATTGAGCGAAAGGACTTCGCCGTGACGGATCCGCTGGACCCGACCAGCAGTATTCCGGTCGGCCAGCAGACCTCAAAAGGCATAGAAGTCGCCAGTTCGCTGCGGATCACTGACAAGCTATTGGCCGAAGGCAACTTCGCCTGGGTCGATGCGCAGTACGATGACTTCACCGAAAAAAATGCCGCTGGCGTGGTGGTGTCGCGCAAGGGCAACACGCCTACCAACGTGCCCGATCGAGTCGGCAATCTGTGGCTGACTTATGATTTTTCGCCGCAATGGCAAGGTGGGGTTGATGCGCGGTACGTCGCGTCGGTGTATGCGGACACGGCCAACACCATGACCGTGCCGTCGTACACCTTGTTCGGCAGTTACCTCAGCTACAAGGTTGATTCGCACACCACCGTGACCGGGCGCGTGCGTAACCTGACCAATGAGGTGTATGCCGAGTTTGCACATGTTTCGCCGGCGTATTACCTGGGCACACCGCGTACCTTCGAATTGGCGGTGATGACGAAATTTTAAGAGCTTCGCGAGCAAGCTCGCTCCCACAGTGTTGTGAACGACACATATCCATTGTGGGAGCGAGCTTGCTCGCGAAGAGGCCGGCCGCATCAACCCCTATTTCAAATCAGCCGAAACCTTCTCCGCCACATCCTTCGGCAACCAGGCCTGCCACACGTCCGGGTGCGCCTTCATGAATGCCACCGCCGCCTCCCGTGGCGCCGTGTGCTTCTCGCTCATCTCGGCCAACGCCTTGTTCAGCGGCTCGATCGGGAAATCCACTTTGCTGAAGAACTCGGCAATCTGCGGATATTGCTTATGGAACGGCGTAGACACGCCAATCGACAGCTTCGACGCCAGCGAGCGGGTCGGTTTGGGATTGGGATTATCGGCGTCAGTCAGGGTCTTCCACGCGTCGGCATCAAACGGCGGCTCTTCCAGTTGCACCAGTTTGAATTTGCCCAGCAGCGGCGTCGGCGACCAGTAGTAAAACAACACCGGTTTGCCACGACGAATCGATGAGCTGATCTCGGCATCCAGCGCCGCCCCCGAACCACTGCGGAAGTTGGTGTAATCATCCTGCAACCCATAAGCCGTCAACTTCTGCTTGTTGACCACTTCCGAGGTCCAGCCGATCGGGCTGTTGAGGAACCGCCCCTTGCTCGGGGTTTCCGGGTCCTTGAACACGTCCTTGTACTTTTTCAGATCACTGACGCTGCGCAGATCCGGTGCCAGCGGCTTGATGCCTTTGGCTGGGTCGCCCTTGATCACGTATTCCGGCACCCACCAGCCCTCGGTAGCGCCCTTGACCGTATCACCGAGGCTGACGACTTTGCCTTCGGCCTCGGCCTTGACCCACACAGGACTGCGCCCGGCCCACTCCTCGCCAATGACCTGAATGTCATTGTTGGCCAGTGCGGTTTCCAGCGTGATGGTGGTACCGGGCAAGGTGTCAGTCGGCAAGCCGTAACCCTTCTCGACGATGATCCGCAGGACATCGGTAATCAGGCTGCCGCTTTCCCAGTTCAGGTCGGCAAAATGGATCGGCGCCTGGGCGGCCGTCACCGATTGCGCTGATGTCAGCAAACCGAATGTGGCCACGCTGGCGGCCAGTAACCGTCGAAATCCGTTCATGCATTGCACCTCGTGCTGTTCACAGCAATGGCAGGATGGCCTGACAGAAGACCGCAAGCCTCTGAATACTCAGTCAACTGACTGTAGCCGAGGTTCCTGCTTTTTCCGGGCCATGCCCAGGACGAGGTTACGAATCAGACTTTTCCTGCAAGCTTTGCAGCTCACGTCTGACCATGCTGGCGTATTCCGCGGGACGTAACTGGTAGATCTGCGCAGCCACCCAGTTCAGCCAGGCGCCCTGCAATTCGGCCTTGGCGGTAAACAAACGCCGGGCCTCCTCGCGTGCAGTGTCGAGGTTTTGTGAATGAAAATCCGCGCGGCTCACTCGCTGGCCTTGAACGTCACCAGTTCGCCCTTGCGCCACTTGGCGGCTTTGGCGGTCACGGCTTTCAGGGTTTTGGTCAGGCCTTCCTGCAATTGCTGATGGGCGGCGAATACGGTCACCACGCTGTGGCCTTCCTTGAACAGGATCGCGTGCCCGTCAGCGGTGTCGACGAAGGCGTAATCGCCGAGTCCATAGACCGTGAGTTTGATTTCGCGAAAGCGGATATCCATCTTGCCACCTTCGCGGCTGGGCAAGACCGATGCACTGAAATGATCGCCGACCTTGAGCTTCAGCCCCGGTTTGTCATCGACCACCAAGGCACTTTCGGTGTCGATCTCGGCCACGTAAATGCCTTCGGCGTTCTGCTCGGTGATGTAAACAAAACGCGACTGGAACAGCTTGACCAGCTTTGCGCGCAAATCACCCAACACGAACAAAGCATGCATATCGAGATTACTGACTGCCAAAGAAACATCCCCACATCTGAAAAAACCGCACACGGAAAACGCGCACGGCAAATAAACGGCCAGGCCGATGTCACTGCCAAATAAATCAATAAAGCCCGAATCGAGCAGAGTGCTCATTCAACGCGAGGTTGCTAAGACTACTGGATTGTCACTCGCGAAACTCATCCCGATGTCGCCAAAACTTGAAGGAAAAATCCTCAGCGTCGGCAAGAGCAGTCTGACTACGAACTTTAGGGAAAATTCTCACGAAAAAAAGCACTTTTCCGACATATCGCTGGCGAAAAATTGCTTTAGATAAACCCTGTCGTCAACAGGTACTGGCGATTCTAGAGCAGCGATGCTCATTCCGACTACCCGAAACGGCCTGTAAACATCGGCCAACTGATGAAAAGGACTTCATATGTGCACTCGGACTCACTTTGCCATGACCACAGACGCCCGGATCGAATCACCGCTGATCCTGCGTGCCACTGATATGAACGACCATTGCCCACGCTTTCAAGTCGTACCGGCCGGCAACGCCTTCTTCCACATAAAGGAAACATCGACCGGCCGTGTAAGAGGTTTCCGCGAAGATCACAACGAAGCCTGCGCCCTCGCCCGCTCACTGGAGTCAAAGATCGAACTACTGGCGAGTGGTTGCCTCAGATAAAGAGAGCGAACGACCGCGCCATACCGGCGCCCACCGAAGGAGTACACGATGGAACTGCCAGCATACGATCTGAAAACCCTGTTCGATCAACTGGGGTTGCCTTCAGACGATAACGCAATCGACGATTTCATCGAGGCGCATCCACTGGACGCCAACACCAAACTGATCGACGCCGACTTCTGGTCACCGCAACAGGCGCAATTGCTCAAGGAATGGTTAAGGGCCGATGGTGAAGAAGCGGTAATGGTCGATGAACTGAATGTACGCCTGCACCGCGGCAAGTAGTCCTGATCAGTGCAGGCTGTCACTCGGTTCGGCATGCAATTGTGCAAGCCACGCAGCCTTGCACTCCTCGGCCTCGTCGCGGCTGGCAAACGCAGTGCCGCGACGCTCGCCATTGAGTAACACCACCCAGCAAACGCTGCGACCCAACGCGCGCAAACCGGCCGGCACGCCACTGCCGATCATCACGGCGACATCAACTCTGCACTGCATGCAGCCCTCCCGAAATCATTAGCAACCTAACTAAGCGGGCAGATTAATGGTTTCTTGCGGGCGGAAACAGCAAGCTCCGTGCACAGATTCATTGCATCAGAAGTAACAATCCCTCAGCGCGGTTTTTCCGGTTTATAGCCCAGACGCAATCCACCCCAGTGCCGGCCCTTGATCATGATCGGCACCGAAAGGTCATGCATCAGCTCACCGGTGTCGCGCGTGTAGGTCTGCAACAACACCGGTTGCTGATGACTGCCGCAACGAATTCCGGTGCGGTCAGCAAATTTACGCTTGGTGCGATTATTTACGGCATCGACCTGCGCATCACCGGTCAACGGCTGACTGAACAGCTGATTATGCGTCGGCACATAACCCTGTTGCGTACAGGCGATGGCGAACACCAACCCCTCGTGACGTGGCAACAAGGGCTCCTGAATCGCCGGCAGCACCTGATCGGTGTATCGGTCGAAACGGGTTTGAAATTTCGCCGGTTGCGTATTCGGGATCGGCTGATACTGACGGTCGAACAAATCCTCAAGACTAATCCGCCCCTGCTCGACATCCGCCTCGAACCGCGCTGCAATCTGGCTCGCGCCTTCGCGGGCCAGATCGTAGATGCGCTGGTGATAGTCATCCAGACCGACTTCGGCCAGACGCTCGCTGATGGTTTCTGCCTGCCCTTCCATCTGCACCGCCGCTTCGGCGAGGCGGCGGGTCTGTTGATCGCTGATCGCCAGATCGCTGCGCATCTGCTCGATAGCCTTGAACAGGCTGTCGAGTTGTTCGCGATTGGTTTCTGCACCTTGAGCAATTTCACCGACCTGAGTTTCCACCCCGGCTGCCAGTCGCGCGATATTCTCCAGATGCTGGCCGGTGTGCTCGACCTGCTCGACCCCCGTCTGCAGATCACTCGACAACTCGCGAATCTGCTCCACCACCTGCGCCGTGCGCTGTTGAATGTCCGCGACCATCTCGCCCACTTCACCGGTTGCCGAAGCTGTGCGTGCCGCCAACCCGCGAACTTCGTCCGCCACCACCGCGAAACCGCGACCATGCTCACCGGCCCGCGCCGCTTCGATCGCCGCGTTCAATGCGAGCAAATTGGTCTGGCTGGCAATCGACTGAATCACCAGGGTCACGCGCTGAATATCATCGCTGCGCAGACTCAAGGCTTCGATCAATTCACGGCTGGCATTCGCGCGCTGACTGAGTTGATGCATGCGCGCGATCGAATCCACCAGTTCCGTACGCCCCGCCGCGCTGCTGTGATGCGCCTGACTCGCCGCCTCAAGGGCTTCGCGACTGAGCTGCGAAGTCGCGTGTTCGGTCGCGATCATCACTTCAGCATTGCTGACGATTCGCGCTGCCGCATCGAGTTGCGATTCGAGTTTGCTCGCCAGTTCCTTGACCGAAAACGCCACGCCCGCCGCCGACAAAGCGTTGTGGCTGGTGGTATAGGAAAGGTCGCGAGTCAGTTCAGACATTGCGCTGCCAGGGTCGGCAGGCTGTGTATCGGGGAGAGTTCGGGAACGCAGGCGTGGCAGCCAGACAATCAGCACCGCCAGCGGCATGCCGATGTACAGCGACCAGTCGGCCAGGCTCATGCCGGCCAGCAACAGCATCAGGGCGATGCTTTGCAGGGTCGGAGCGATCCAGCGGTTTTTCGGCAAAAGCACTGGTGCAGGCAACGCCCCAACCAGAGATCCATCTCTCGTCATATCAACACCCCACGCTTGTTCTCATTGTTGTGACTGCATTAAACGCCACTACAACGCCATTATCCATGGTCCGTTAGTCGTGGGGGCTGTGGCAGGTCAATGGAACGGCTCGGGCTTATTGCAGACGTGCGAAAACAAAGATCGCAGCCGCCAGCAACGCCCGTGTAGGAGCTGCCGAAGGCTGCGATCTTTTCAAGGCGCCCCTATCGAAAGGGTCACCTCACAGAATCAGGCCTGACGCTGGTGCTTGTCGATCTGCTCGTGACGCTCTTGAGCTTCGATGCAGTACTTGGTGGTCGGGCTGATCAGCAGGCGCTTCAGGCCAATGGCCTCGCCGCTGTCATCGCACCAGCCAAAGCTGTCTTCCTTGATGCGCTCAAGGGCTTGTTCCAGTTGCGGCAGCATGCGCTGGTCGCGATCGATCGCGTTCACCAGCCAAGTGCGCTCTTCTTCAACCGAAGCTGCGTCCGCCGGGTCAGCCGGGGTGTCCAGGCTTTCAATGGCGATACGATTTTGCTCAATGCGCTCGTGGGTTTCGACTTTCATGTTCTGCAACAGCTCAGTGAAGAAAGCGTGCTGCTCGGCATTCATGTAGTCATCTGCCGGCATGGCCAGCAACTTGTCCTTTGTCATTGATATCTCTATAAAAAAACGTGCATTAAGGCGAATTAGGGAGCGTTTCGGCGAACCGCGTGCGGTCGGCGAAAAGGCATCGTTTATTGCAAATGCCACCCGGCACTCAATTTACGAGGGGCGGCAGTCTAAGGCCCGATCGAGGCCTCAGCAACTGTAAATACAGGGAATTTGTCCGACAACGTCCGGAAACTGCTCTGACACAGCGTTCATACGGGCAATCGGAGTGCGTTTATAGCAAGAAATTCAGTCGAGCGGCTGTATATAGAAGACAAACGGCTAACCACGCAGCGCCCGGACGCAATTTTTTACCACGCACTGCATCGTTTCAGCAAAGCAGACCTGCAAAAGCCCCCCTACTATCAGGCCCACCGTGTGATCAACCAGCCTGAAGGATGACCTATGCCCCGCCCCGATCTGCCGGTCTCCGACGAGGTTTCACTCGCCAGCCCTCCGATCAATGCCGAGCGCCTGCTGCAACTGATCACCGACGAATACGACGCCCTGCCGCGCCAGCTCAAACGCATCGCCAGCTACATCAGCCAGCAGAGCGACCGGATCATGGTCGACCGCATCAGCGACATCGCCCGCGAGTGCGAAGTGCACCCGTCCGCCATCGTGCGCTTCTCGCAACGCTTCGGTTTCAGCGGCTTCAGCGAAATGCAGGCGCTGTTCCGCAGCGCCTACACGCACAAAGCCTCGCCGGTGCAAAACTACCAGCAACGCATCCGCAGCATGATCGCCAACCAGTCGCAGCAAGCCAGCGCCGGCGACCTCGCCCGCGAATGCATCGACGCCACCCGCTCCGGCATCGAACGCCTGGGCCGTGAACTCGACGACGCCGCGTTCGAAAAAGCCGTCGACCTGATCGTCAACGCCGACAACATTTATGTCGTCGGCGTGCGCCGCTCCTTCGCCGTCGCCGACTACCTCGTTTACAACTTGCAACACACTCAAAAAAAAATTCATCTGGTGTCCGGGCTAGGCGGCAGTTATCGCGAGCAAATGCGCAGCGTGCGCGCCAACGATCTGGTCATTGCTATCAGCTTCGTGCCCTACGCCAAGGAAACCCAACACTGCCTGCGCTTCGCCCGCCAGCAGCAGGCCAACACCCTGATCCTCACCGACAGCCACCTCTCGCCACTGGCGAAACTCGCCAACAGCGTACTGCTGGTCAACGAAGGCAGCGCCCTCGCCTTTCGCTCGCTGAGTGCGACGTTGTGTTTGTGTCAGGCGTTGTTTGTGGCGGTGGCGTATCGGCTGGAACTGAATGTTGATGAGATTCACGAACAAGCCGGCTTCGACGACTGACAATTGCCTCAACGTCGGCTAGGTTATGCCTTCCCACCGGTTTGACTTGAAGGAACGCGTCATGAAACTGATCGGCATGCTGGACTCCCCTTACGTACGCCGCGTGGCGATCTCCGCCAAACGCCTTGGCATCGACCTCGAACACGAGTCAGTCTCGGTGTTCCGCCACTTCGAGCAATTCCAGCAGATCAACCCGGTGGTCAAAGCCCCGACACTGATCCTCGACGACGGCGTCGTCCTGATGGACTCGACCCTCATCCTCGATTACCTCGAAACCAGCTCCGGCAAAAGCCTGCTGCCGAGCGACCTGAAACAACGCGCCCACGCCCTGCGCCTGATCGGCCTCAGCCTCGCCGCCGGCGAAAAAGCCGTGCAACTGTATTACGAACGCAACCTGCGCCCGGCCGACATTCAGTACCAGCCGTGGGTCGAACGCGTCGAAGGCCAACTCGCCGCCGCGTTCACCGCCCTCGAGCAAGAACTGGAAAAAACCGGCCTGCCCACCGACGGCACCCTCACCCAGGCCGGCATCAGCCTCGCCGTCGCCTGGAGCTTCACTGACCTCGTCGTCCCCGACCAGATCGACACCCGCCGCTACCCCCACATCGCCCAATACACCGCCTACGCCGAAACCCTCGAAGCGTTCGTCAGCACCCCGATGACCTGACCATGAGCACCACCGACACCGCCGCCCCGGCGTTAAAGGAAATCTTCAACGCCGAGCGCTTGCAACACATCGCCCGCGAAATGAGCGCCGTGTACCCGGCGTTCAAGGCCAAGGCGTTTCTCAAACATGCCCAGGACGGACTCGCTGAATTATCAGTGATGCAACGCATGGCGCGTGTCAGCGAAAGCCTGCACGCCGTGTTGCCGCTGGATTACCAAGATTCCCTCGATGTATTGCGTGAACTCGCACCAAGGCTGAACAGCGGATTCGTCAGCATGTGCCTGCCGCATTACGTCGCGAGCTATGGCGGGCATGCGTTCGACACCTCCATGGACGCCCTGAAGTACTTCACCACCTTCGGCTCCTCCGAATTCGCCATCCGCCACTTTCTGCGCAGCGACCCGGAGCGCTCGCTGGAATTGATGCACGACTGGACCCGAGACGAAAACCACCACGTTCGCCGACTCGCCAGCGAAGGCAGCCGCCCTCGCCTGCCTTGGTCGTTTCGGTTGGAAGCGGTTCAGGCGGATCCGCAGTTGGCCGCAGGGATACTCGATCGGTTGAAAGCGGATGAGAGTTTGTACGTGCGCAAGTCCGTGGCGAATCATTTGAATGACGTGACGAAAGTGCATCCGGAGTGGGTGCTGGACACGATTGAAGGTTGGTCGCTGGAGAACAAGCACACGGCGTGGATTGCGAAGCATGCGTTGCGGAGTTTGATTAAGCAGGGGGATTTGCGAGCGCTGACGGTAATTGGCGCTGGGGCGAAGGCTGAGGTTGAGTTGTTGGATGTGCGGGTTGAACCGGCGGTGGTGAGGTTGGGGGAAGCGATTGCGTTGTCGTTTGTGGTGAAGTCGACGGTGGCGCATGAGCAGCGGTTGGTGATTGATTATGCGATTGACTATGTGAAGGCGAATGGCGGGGTTTCGAGGAAGGTTTTTAAGTTGAAGACGGTGGGGTTGGCGGGGTTTGGGGAGTTGGTTGTGGGGAGGCGGCAGGTGATTAAGGATTTTACGACGCGGAAGCATTTTGTGGGGCGGCATGGGGTGCGGGTTATGGTGAATGGGGAGGCGTTGGGTAGTTTTGCGTTTGACATTGTTGCTGGATGAGGCTGTGTGTGGATTCGTTGATCTGGCAGTACTCGGAGTCATAGGGAATTGCGCACGGGGCTGCTTTCGGCCAGGAGCAGTCGTTCACAAGAGTCAGCTATCGGCCAAAAGCAGTCGTCCATATTGGCCCACTGAGCCCTGCTCGGCTGTCCGCCATACGCAGGAGTTTTTGCTATTCGAGCTAACCATGGTGGTGTGGTACGAGCGGAGCTGGATGCATTTTTCTTCCTGGCTGATAGCACCACTTCACAAGAATTATTGAGAACGATCAAAGCACGCCTGGCTCCCTAAGAGTACGCAAGCGTGGATCCGTTGCTTATCGATCCCAACCCAACGCTCACCATCACCCATCAGGATGGCGCCGGCTGGAGAAGGCCTGAATACTGTCATCTGGTCATTACCCGGAAGGACAGCATTTAATCGTCCTTCCGTGATCAGCTCACAACGCTAGTCACCAGACCATCAAAATGCCATCATCCAATCCATGCAATTGACTACAAAGCAATAATCTTTTTAGCAGGAATACAAGGGTGGGTTGATGACCGCAGAAAGCCCAATGGAATTTTATCGTTTTCGCCCCATCCATCGCCTGCTCGGAGAGCAGAACACAATGGAGGTAGTGGGGGATGATGGCTCATGTGTCGAACCCGCTAAACCGGCCAAGATCGGCGAATTGGAAGGAAACTACATCTTTTTCCCGTCACCAGAAAGCTTAAACGACCCCTTCGAAGGCTATACCAAGTTCCATTGGTCGGGCGACACGATCATCTGGACGAATCTCTTCAAACATTACACTTGGAGCTTGGCCCACGAATTAGCCATGAAAATGCTAGGCGATGAATTCGTACCTATGACATCAGCTCCATCGCATATCGCACCGAAAATGCGGGCAATTTATGACGAAGCTGCAAAACTAGTCACTGCCGACATGCGAATACAAGCCCACATCAATGAATTAGCGCACTCGGAGAGAAAGGTATCCAAAGCTGAGTTACACGCCCAGTTGATGGTTGTAAACCCGTTTGTACTCCAGGAGATATGCAATACCTTCTTGAAATATAATCTCCTGAGCGAGCCGGCCTACCTCTGGGATGGCAACACAGCCACTTCAGATGCACTGCTGAATGCGCAAGTCCATGCCAACAAACATGAAAGTCCAGAGGTACAACTGGAGGCGCATTTCCTTTCGCTTAGCGTTCTTCTTCGAGCATCAGCCTTTACTGTTGCCTATGCAAGAACTCAAAGCAAACTACCTATCACATCCGCATCAAATTTCCCCAGCCACTATGTAGAATCATTGCCAGGGCTTACCCATTCGCCCTGGTATGTTGCATGTTTTATGTCCTCCTGTACTAACTCGGCGATCTGGGGCTCCTACGGGGATAACCACCGTGGAGCTTGCTTGATTTTTGACACTATTCCTAACGATGAGCTAGACCGGTGCTTGATGCTCACCGTCCCGTGGGAGAAGCAGGAAGGCTGGGGTACAAGGCCATGGCGTGCAAAACTACAGAAGGTCGATTACAACGATAAGCCATTGGAACTGAACTTCTTCGAATGCCTTTTCCACATGACCACGAGCCAGCTTGACGCTTATTGGCTTGAAGACGAGCACAAAAATAGAAGCACGGCCTCACGAGGTTATGGATCACATCAATCCCGAGATAAGTACTGGAATGATTTGGAAACTCGACTAGCTCGAAAATGGAAAGACTGGGCACAAGAGAACGAATATAGGATTGTTTACAACCCCTCGATGATGGATGCATCAGCGGCAGAGCACCGACTACTCAAATATGAGTTCTCCGCCCTCAAAGGAATTTGCTTCGGCCTCAAGACTGAGTTTGAGGATATCTTGGCAATTGTGAACAAGATCATCGAGCTCTGCGAAACCCATAATCGTGACGAGTTCGCATTCAAACAAGCCATTCACGATCCTATCAGCAACACGTTAAAGATCGTGCCGCTGTTCAGCCTGGCTCAAATCAGGCAGGCCACACATCACAATCCTCTCAATCACCCAATATGACAGCGGGGATCAGAAAATCCTGATTCAGTAGTTATCGTTCAAATCCAAAGTGAAAGCGGCATGAACATCGATCCTGCATATTTTCAAGCTCTGCGTCAAAAACTTATTTGTGGTGAAATAACGGCGGTCACTTTTGACACGCAGGCTTTTGATCGTAATGGGAGGACCTTCAAGGGAGGGCTGATAGGTCATTTGAGTCAGCTAAAAAATTCGAACATCAAGCTGGTGATCACTGAGTTGGTGCGCGATGAAGCCGAAAAGCACATGTTGGACATGCACCGAGCAAAGAGCAAAAAGGTCGATGATGCCTTTGCACTTGTGAGTCAATACTTGAGTGTCGAGCTGCGCGATGAGTTGTGCGAAGAGCTCGACGAACGACCTAATCCAGAGCAAATAATCTTCCATGAGTTTAATGATTTTTACCTAGCAACCGATGCTGAAGTAATTTCTTACGAGGAAGTGTCGGCGCGAAAACTGTACGAGCTATATTTTAACAATGAACCTCCGTTTCACAGGAGTAATGATAAGAAGTTCGAATTCCCCGATGCTGTAGCACTTCTGTGCCTAGAGGCATACACCTCACACAATGGTATTCTAGTAGTGTCAGAGGATAAGGATTGGATCGCTTTTTGCCATGCGTCTAAAAGCAAGAAACTTCATTGTGTTCCGGATTTGCCTACCGCGCTAGCTTTGATAAATTCGGTGGAGGACGATATCAAGGAAATTTCGAGTCAGCGATTCGTGAGGTTCCAAGAGTTTAACAACAGCGGAGGGCTTCCGTCTGCGGTTGGTGATAAGATTGTTAGTGGGCTGGAAGATTGTCTCTTGTTTACTGCTAGGACAAGTTATTTCTACAATGGCCGATGCGCAGATATCGATGTCGTTTCGATAAAGCATGATGAAGGACAGAAATTTTCGATTATCCGGGACGACTCAAACCAAACGATTTGGGTGCTTGAGTTGGATATTGAGTGTCGCATCAAGGTAGATGTAACATTTTCTGATGCTAACGAGAGCTTTGTTGGCAGCAGCCAATACGAACAACTCCTACTTGTACCAAGCATGGCTATTATAAAAATATCCAACGACAACATCAGTGTTGAAACCGCCTTCGATAAAAAAACCACTCTGGATCTGGGAGCAATAGCACCCAATGAGCAGTTCGTGGGAGAGCCGTGTTAGCGGTTCCCGGGGTAAATATCTGCCGGCTACCACCGGCAGCTCCGGGTCGATAGCGGTCAATCTCGACTGACCGCTATCGACCCATAACGGTCCTTCGCGGTGGACTGCAATCGGCCGAAGCGAGCGCTAAAAAATGTTCACTAAGGGCGATTCACAGCCCTATGTTGATCTAAATTTTCGAGTAAAGCATTTTTGTTATCTGCTCAAGCGCGAGGCTGGCTGCACCGGGGTTGTTGCTGATATAGTTTTCCAATGATGTAATTGCCTTCGATATTTCTGGGCAAGTCTTTTCTTTTAAGAAGAAATTGGACACCTTGCCAAGAAGGTTTTTACAAACAATCTTGCCTTCCTTGGTTTTCCCAAAAAATACTCTAACGTCGACCTTGTTAGTTCCTATCCTAATCATTTCTATATGTTCATGGTAGCTATGATAGCGTGGATGGAAACAATCGAATTTGTTCCTCCTGTATGACTGCTTCACGCTCGCTAGCTTGAACCAGTCGTCTGCGCTTTTCAACGCGTTACAGGTCGCACAGGATAAGGCTAAATTATCGAAGGAAAATGCAAAATAGGGGTAGTGCTTGATGGGTAATATGTGCTCAATATTAGAGTTTACGTGATGATAAATTTTGTCTTGGCAATAACAGCACAACTGATTTTGTCGGGTCGCGAGGTACTCGCGGAGCTTTCTGTGAAGATAGGCTCCTTTACCAGTATTATAGAAATTCGCCCAGATATTCTTATCCGGCGGAAAATTCCTCCTTACCGCTCTATAGAACAGCACGATTTGCTGGTAGGCAGCGGCGCGGTCGGGTGCATGAGCAGCTTTCGGGTAAACCTGCTTCAAGAAACAGGTGATATCACTATCCATGGGAAATGACCCTTTGCAGGATGGTATCAATAGCGATTTTGAAATCTTCAACAGACTTACGCAGTTCCGCTCTTTCACCGGCCATGGCAGCAGCTGATAAGGTGTGCTCCTCCAGGAGAGTTAATGCGTCTTTTACTTCCTGCATGCTGTGAATCTCGGTGTTGGCATGCTCCAATGCCATGTTGAGAACCGTCGCATATTTTTCGTAGATCGCTTTGTTATTCGGGGTGACAGTATGAAATTCCTCGAAGATAAGGTTTTCTACATTGCTGGAAATTTCGACGATTCTTTGCATCTTAGACTCACCGGTCATGTTATAGCAGGCAGAGCCCAGCTTCAGGGCGCTCGCAATGATTACCGGCGAGTGCGTGGCAACGGTGAATTTGCAATCGAGCACGTTGGCGACGATCTGTTGCATAGTCTTAGGCCATGCCAATTGCCACTCAAGATGTAGACTTATCTCTGGTTCATCAATATAGAAGTGAGTATTCGGCGCACAATGAGACAAGATTTTCAACCCCGTCGACACCATGTTCTGCTCTCCAGAGCTGAACAAGGAAAACGGTAGGATTTCGTCGTCCTTTCTTAGCATGAGTTCGAATGGCTTGAGCGGGTGATCCAGAATAGCGCGGTTTCTTTTGACGAAGCCAAGGTCCAGTGGTGCTTTTGCGAAGGTTCTGGCCAATTGCGAATTATTATCGCTTTTTCGCTTCTTTACCTCGCGTGGGCCTATCCATACCTCGCTTTTAAAACCTATGTCTTGAAGTAGGCCCTTCAATACAGAATCTCTTTGTTTTTCTAGGCAGATGACGTAGTTCAGTACTGCATTCGCAGCCAGCGTATTCATGTGGACGCCGTTGCCTACGGTGCGATTGCCAAGGTAGGTATAGCTGCCGCCTCCTTTTCTATCTTTCTTCTTGCTGCCCCATTTGAATCTGTCGCTTAAACCAGAGGAAATGACCACGACATTAGTATGTTCACTTGTGTTTTGTGCGTTTTCCTCCAGCGCGATGCTCTTGCCGATGCCGTTGTTGCCGATAATGTATGTGAATTGTTCTGACGAGGGCAGGGCCCTTTCGGTGCTGGTGGTCTTGACGTTCAACTTGTGGCTCTGCGGTTGATTAAGTTGCGGTTTGGGGAGGTATCACAGCCATACACTTGGGGGGAAAAGCATTTGCGGACCAGATCGACGACGGCGGTCAGGATCAGGGACAGACGGCGCGATTGACGGATCATCGGGCCAGTATCAGCAGCAGATGTCACAAGTGATTGTCGTGCGGAAATACCCATTGGTCCCAGGGCCGGGTAAAGGCGTCGAATTTGCTGCACAGTGCAGCCATCCAGTCGCCGGGGCCTTGGCGTGAGAGGA
Source organism: Pseudomonas sp. AIG (assembly GCF_977020205.1). Lineage (NCBI taxonomy): Bacteria > Pseudomonadati > Pseudomonadota > Gammaproteobacteria > Pseudomonadales > Pseudomonadaceae > Pseudomonas > Pseudomonas sp. AIG. Next base: position 82,564 of record NZ_CDROCK010000005.1, read on the forward strand.
TGTAGCCATTTCTTTGAAACTGGTCGCGAGGTGTCATGGGGTGGAGTCCTTGCCGTTGTTGCAGCAGCTGAGCCTAGCTTTGGTCAAAGCAGGATGTCAATTTGACATCGCTTTGCGGACGTACCGTCGTTGAACCCCTTGTCGCAGATCGACCAAGAGCGCTTGGATACCTTGATGTCCTGTCATGCCCTTGGCGCTGTAGCACACGACCATCTGCCGCCGTAGTTGTGACCAACACTGCTGACGAGTCGACACGGTTTCTCGCCCGACGCTGGGAGGTGGGGTCAAACGTTAACAAGTTCCAATCATGAAAAAACTGTTCACTGTCATTAGCTCCGCGTGATGCTGGCAAACGGTTACAAACGATAGCTTGGTAAAGTCACGAACGGCTGGCTGCGATCGACCCATATCGGCCAAAAGCGGACGCTCGGGAGTTACCGATTACGGCCAATATCAGTCGACGGAGCCGATTGCGGCTGCTCAATGTTTCTCATCCGCATTGCGCCCCGACACGTGGCCGTTCCACTCCATATCTGTAAACTCACTGGTTTTGAGTTAGCAACGACGTTTAGGACGACTGTATCCGGCTTGTTCTAGAAGTTTACTAGCCTCGTGAATGTCGAGTGAGTACCTATCTGGATCCATTAGATTGGTGTAGAACTCTGCGCAACCGCCGACTACATGACCGCTCCAGATTGAGACCTCTCTACTTTCTCTGCGAAATAATTGAAGAAAGAAACGTTTAAAGTCAGATGTAAGAGAAAACTTAGCTCTGTAAGGATTACCCTTGCGCAGATAGTCATCCCAATTTAGCCTAATCGGAAGGCGAAAACCTTCCATTCTAGTGGACAGGTCTAAAATGATATTAAATGTCAAAAACTCTACTCTAACTCCTAAAAGATCCTGCACCAAAATCCTATTCAATACGTTATTTCTTCCTTCGTCGGTATTGTATAAGCTGGTCCATATACCTTTTTGTGACGACTGCACCACAACAATGTGGGCTCGTTGAATCGAGCCAGAACTATCAACGACTACTGCATATTCTGCTGCGCACGGTTGACGATCATTGCCAGCATAAAAAATTTGCTTCACAAGATAATCTCACTTTCTAAGCAGTCAACTCAAAAAAGCCACGAGCTTGCTTCCGAATTTTGTGTTCTGTTTTGACAGGCAACTATCCGCACTTAGAATCATTTCAAGCTGCTTTACCTCAACCAACCCCTTTTGGTAAAGGTCACTCCATATGCTGTCAAGGATTTCATGATTTGCAATTAGTTCGGGCATAGCGCTTGCAATAATTTGAGATAGAGATACTGAGGTTTGGTATGGTTTAACACGATTATTCTCTGTAAACCACCGCTCAGGATCCTCGAAGAGCTTTAGGAGCCTAATGTGTGAAACTGTGCACACGTCTACAAAATTAAGGAAAATCTGTCGGTAATCATCACTTGGGCATGTAGGTAGCGCAGAGTTTATTACGGCATTTCGTAATGCTTCAAGCTTTTCTGCCTGATGGTTCCTTAGTGAGATATTGCAAACTTCTGCAACCGTACTTATAAATGCTTCATTTTCCTTTAGTCCTGCTTCCGTCACAACTCCTTGATCTATGAGGTCGTTTAAAGCTGCTCCAATCGCAAGCATTGTTTCCGTGCGGCGCTTATTTAGAGGGGCCTCAAGTAAAGAATTAAAAATCTCCAACAACGGACTTCCAACAACGGGCACTGCTCCTATGGCAAATCTTCCAATGCGGTGCAGCTTCTCATCAATTGGTTCGACTTTTGGATCAATCGCTTCAAGATTAATTTTTTCCATGATTAGAGACTCCTTGATACCATACGGTCGATACTAGATATTGATATGCTTTCCGTTGTCAAGCATATCAATTTTACCTAACTCAAAGTAGTCCATCGCGGTGAGGCCCTAGTACTAATCAAAATTAGAAAAGAGGACGCATTTATTTTTAGGATCAACCGGCTGCTTTGGGTCGGTAGCGGTCGTTTGTGAGCGTCCGCTATTGGCCGAAAGCGGACCTTCGTTGAGTTCAGCATTGACGCGATTCACTCCTGACAACGCCACTGAAAGCAGGCAAGAGAAGTGACTCCTACCTCTTTCCTACCAACTTCCATACGGAATGCCATATTTATCGATATACCGCTTTGCCTTTTCACTCACCGGATAAGCGTAACGCCCTTCGTTCTTACCTTGGCTCGGCCCTAGCGGCTCAATTTCTGCCTGCGCTCGAGCGACTTTGACCGGGTGGTGGCAAGAGTCTCTTACCCAAACCTGCACAACACCACCGGGGGCCAACCCTAAATAAACGGACGCCATAAATCTCGCTTCCTGATCAGGCGTCTGCGGGCAACGTTGATTGACGGACGCCACCATCAACTGCCTGGCGTCCTCTGGGATTTCTACCCATGCCTGCCACGTTTTCTGTTCGACAATCGATTGCCAACGGACCCAGATGCGGACAGGCAAATCTGCTCCAACCACTCTCCTTCCGCTGCCGCCTACCCCACCTGTCCACCCTCGGGCGGACTCCGTGCCATCTTCAGGCTCTCCCCCCGCAGCGGTGCCGCCGCCGGTTTTATAGAAAATCCTGCCGTTAATGTCTTGAACAGAACTGTTCTCTACCCAGACTTTCATGTAGTCCGGCTCGGTAAACGCCAACTCCCACCACTCGGATTTCGGGTCATTTTTTGCTGAAAGTGGATCCGCAGACTGGCACCCAGTAATGAACAGCGCGCATAGCAGGGTAAAAAGTACTTTCATCACCAAAGTTTCCAGTCAGCTACATGGGGGTGTTGTACGCGTATCGAGTCCGGCGTCGGGGCATTGATGTAAACGGCGTGGACGCCACTGCCATCTCTGCGCCCGAGAGGATGGTTCCAATTTGCAGACATGTGAATGTACTTCAGCTTCAGCAATTGGTCTTCTTGGATTGAGGTGTCGTAACTACCCGCCAGAAATCGATCACACAGCGCTTGAAGCTCTGCGGGCACTGCCAACTCAGGCGTATCGGGAATGTCTTGAAACCGAACGCCCTTCTCTTTCGCCAATCGGTGCATCACTCGTAGATATACCCTGGAGAGCAAGCCACTCACAGGACGCTTGAGCTGCACTGCGGCATACACGCGCTTCATACGTGGGCTGAGCCGATCCTGCCGATCAATTGGCAGAGGAAGGGCGTCAGGCGTGACGATCTCCAACATCTCTTCTGGCCATCCTTTGGCAAGCCACTGCGCCTTCACCGTCACGGCATCACGGTAGATCGACGTAGTGGAGACATCGGTAAATTGCGACACCTCTAGCGTTTGCATCGGACTGACGAGCACGCACTCTTCGACCTCATCGCGGTAGCCACCGCCGATGTCAGAATGAACCCCGGGCAGAGTTATTTCCAAGTGATCCGCTTTAACGCGGCTCAGAGCGAAGTTGGCCCGATATTCGTCACGTGCGGATAGCTGCACGACATCTGTGAAGAAGCGGAGGTCGAGGTAGAGTTTGACTCCTGTTGCGATGGGACTTTTGATGTCCCCCAGATTCGACCAGCCAGCAATGGATGGCACCGTATCAAAAAGGCCAATAAAACCCATGTTGATGCTGCTTTTGTACTCTTCGATGAAGGTCCGGCTGAGGGCATTGGCGTTGCTGCGCAACACTTCCCCGAGTGGCCCCTGCTTTCCACGTACGACCTCGTTGGCAAAGTGTCTTGCTGCAGCAGCACCACGGCTGAAGCCGAACGCATCAAAGGTCAGGGACGTAATTTCACTATTGGGATTGTTGTCCAACACGTCCTTGATACGGGTTTTGATCTCTGCGAACGACAACTGAACACGTCCTGCCACGCCTGTATCGCCTCGGCCAGTACCACCACCTAACGTACTGTCCTTCTTGCCTGACTCAGTTCCTATTCCCTCGATATAAATCATCCGGAACGCTTGCTTCTGCAAACTATCTCCTTCGGCCCTTTGAGGTGCGAAGTACAGTTCGCTTAGTTTCTGAACATTGGTGGTGCTATTGGCGTAGCTGCTGTCCGGATCCCTCATATAGGGCTGACAACTGGCAGGAATATCCTGAGGCGCAATCGGATGCTGCGCCCCACACAGCAATCCAGCCGCCGTGTTGTTCGCGTTATTCCCAGTGCCATCAAAGAACACCCCAATCCTCAACGCGATCCCGATTTTTTCAGGTTCGCGCGCAGGTTCTTTCCCGTGTTTCTCATATTCCGCCCAACGCTGGGCGTGAATATCGACGGGTTTGGCTTCTTCGTAACGAAAATTTTTCGGGGGGTTGGGTACGTAGCCACTCATCCGTGATTCCTGGTTCTGATCCTTGAGAACGGTTCGAAGGGTGACAGCCGAGGCTGGGGGGCGCAAGCCGTGGCCGTGTGCCAGCCAGGGTGTGACAGCGGGGTTCGACGAGGGTTTCCCCTCGTCGGGGTGGGGATTAGCTGGCGATTTCGACGTTATCCAGCGCTTGGTTGACGGCGATTTCGCCGAGCATCACGACTTGGGCGATGCCCAGTGCGGTTTTGCGGTGGGGGGTGTCGAGCATGGCGGCGAAGTTGAGGAGCATTTCGCTGGCGGAGCCGAGGGTTTCGCTGGCGTTGGCGAGCAGGGATTCGCTGTTGTACTTGGGGTTGGCGAGGTACATGCGTTCGGGTTGTTGGGTGCTGGCCATGATTTGGCTGGCGGGTTTGAGGTAGTGGTCGAGGGCGCGTTCGGCGGCTTCGTGGAATCGCTTGGAGTCGGGGGATTCGTAGGGGGATGTGGGGTCGGTTTCGGGTGGGTTCGGCGTTACTTTGAACATAGATGAAGCTCCTAACACATTTAGAGGAGGCTTCACCCTTTCGCTACCAAACGAAGGGTGGCGGCCATGCGCAGGTTGGTAGACCGGGTGTTAGGATCCGGCGCGCCCTAGGACGCCCTGCACATGACCACCATAAATTCGAAACGAAGAAGTTTCGGCGATGGTGGAGCTGTACATCTAACACCGGGCTACCAAACCCGATCACTGTTTTTCAGCGACCGACAGACGATAGAACCCGCGACCTAGACGCACAAGCCGGCGGATTCTGGCTTAGTCGTAGGTAACGGCGCAAGGCGTTGTAGGGTTTTGGTGGTTACTTGAGGCTTCGTTTAAACAGTGGTGGTTTTTACTGTTTATCTCGCTCAGTGGTTGATGGGGTGACTGGGTGGGCGACTTCGCTAGCAAGCTCGCTCCCACAGGGATTTGTGGTTGAGTTGGGATTGGTGGTGGCTGAGCTGGCGTTATCGCGAGCAGGCTCACTCCTACATGGGATTGAGTCTGGCTTGGGATTTGGGGTGGTTGGGCTGGCGTCTTCGCGAGCAGGCTCGCTCCCACAGGTTTTGTGTCGGGCGGTGGGTTCGCGGCGGCCGGGCTGGCGTCATCGCGGGCAAGCCCGGCTCCCACAGGAATTAGAGGATGGTTAGGGTCGGTGGCGCGTCATGTTGATCAGGGCGGAACGTCCACCATTTGGCGCAGGGCGCTCTTCGATGGAGTACGGCACGAAGCCGAGTTTTGGGTAAAGCAGCAGGCCGGCGGTGTTTTCGTTGAAGCAGGACAGTTGCACTTCTTTCGCCTGGTATTTTTCGAAGCCGACGGCGGTCATGGTTTCGACGATGTATCGCGCAACACCTTGGCCACGGGCGTATGGCGCGACGATGACGTTGCCAATGCAGCAGATGCCATCGTGCTCAGCGCGGTAGAAGTTGGCGAAGCCGACGAACTCGCCGTTGGCCAGAAAAGCCGTGGAGTCGAAGCGCTGGCTGATTGCGCTGTGCATCTGTTCTTCCGTCAGCGGGAAGTTGGCTTTCGGGAACATGAAGAACAGCTCTTGTTCGCCCTGGGGAAAGCTGCACAGGGTGTTGACGTCGTCGGCCGTCACGGGCCGGTGGGAGAAATTCATCGCTGCCCTGCCCTCACTTTTTACCCGCCAGATGATGCGCAACCAAGGCGTTGGCATGACCGTGGCCCATGCCGTGTTCCTCCTTGAGCCACGCCACCAGTTCCATGTGTTTCTTGTCGCTGATGCCGGCGAGCAGTTTCAGCCAGTGATCGATGGGCTGGCCGTATTTTTTCTCGATGGAGGGAAAGTATGACGCCGGGCCTTTTACCTTGTTGTCTTCGCTCATGCTGCAAGCTCCCTGTGGTCACGACGGAGGGTCGGCGGACGCTCCTTGTCGGCAGTTCATAGAGTGGACGCGAGACGCTGTTCCGGCAAGTGGCCCGCCGATCAGTTCGGGCCACACGGCACCGCTTATTTTTTCGATAGCGCTCTGAGTCGCTCTCTATCGGTCAGCCCATCGGTCCTGACGCTGGCGACAGTCGTGTGGTTTTTCTGCTGCGGCGAAAGGATCGGTTCGCCGGGGTATCGGTATTCGCTAAAGCTCTGCATGACTTTTTGGTCGATGGCACTGTTACCGCAACTTTGCCGCAAGGCGATCGCTGGCACCAACGAACCGGGGGTGTAGGTCAATTCCAGCTGCACCGACTTGCGCTCGGGGGTCGACAGCTTTTCTTGCGCCAGCGCTTTCTCGATACCTTCAATCTTCTCCCTGACGCCGTACTGCATCCTATTGAGATAAACCTTGTTGTACTGCTGTTGTTGTTCGATCGTCATCACCACGCCTTTGGTGCGCAGGCGTTGGAGGTTGTCCCATGAGTCGGCTTTGAAATACAGCTTCAGCGCCCCCTGAAGGTCTTGCGGGCCGCCTTTGCCGTTCTCCAGAAACTCGGCGACTTTGAGCTCCATTGCGGTATTGCCGGGTTCTGCAATTGAGCGCTCATAAAAGTCCCGGGCAGCCACCAGATCGACCGGCCCGCCGACACCGGCTGCCGCCATATCGCCCAGTCGGCTGTAGACATTCGGCGCACGTCGGGCCACCGACTCATAGATGTCTTTGGCCTTCTCGATGTTTTTCGGCACGCCATGTCCCTGCTCGTACATCTCACCGAGGATCACCTTGCAGTTGGCGTTCTGGGTGCTGAGATAGCGGATTTCGTCGAACTGCTGCTCACTGATCGACGCTTGCTTGAAGTACGCCGCACAACGAAAGCTGGGGAATTCATCGTCCGCAAGATTGGGGCGATGGTGGGATTTGCAGCCTGCAACGAGGGCAGTAAGCGCCAGTACAGCAACAACCTTGTTCATGAATGGCATCCGTTGAAATCGTGCAGATTTCATCGGCAGGCAGGCGCAAAACCTGAAGCGGCGATTACTCGAACACACCACAAAAACCTGTGGGAGCGAGCCTGCTCGCGAAGGGGCCGTGTCAGCCAACATCATCATAGGCTGACACACCGCTTTCGCGAGCAGGCTCGCTCCCACAGGGGTTGTAGTGGATCAGGGTTATTCGGTGCGGCCCGGCAGCATCCGCACCAGCGTGTTATCCCGCACCCAATAATGGTGAAACAACCCCGCCAGCGCGTGCAGCCCGATCAGCCAGTAACCCGCGCTGCCAATCAGTTCATGCCAGTACTTCAGTTGCTTGGCGAAGTCCGGGTCGATGGCCACCGGCGCGGGGACGTGGAAGCCGAAATACGGGAACGGTTTGTCGGCGGCGGCGAGCATCAGCCAGGCGAGGATCGGCGTGGCGATCATCAGCCCATACAGCGCCAGGTGTGTCAGGTGCGCGATGCCGGTCTGCCACGCCGGTGGTTTTGGGGTGATCGGCGGGCGTGGGCTGAGGCGGCCGAGCAGGCGGATCCACACGAGGGCGAAGATGCTCGCGCCGAACAGGCCGTGGAAGCCCATCAGCAAGCCGCGCGCTTCGCTGCCCTTGGGCATGTAGCCCTTGATTTCGACGCATGCGTAGACGCCGACGAACAGCGCCAGCATCAGCCAGTGCAGGGTGATTGAGAGTTTTCCATAACGGGTTACGGCGGTGTCGCGGGTCATAAGCTGCGCCTCGTGATTGTCGTGAGTGACGGTCGATTTGTTCGACCGCCTCGCTCCGGTTGTTGGGCGAACCGACGGCGTTACCCTGCCCGCCCAGTCTTAAGAGAGTCTGAAGACAGACCCTCACGTTAACCTTTTTTCACCTTCAGACTTCGTTAAGAAATGCCTCCGATACTCGCCTCAAACCTATTGAGGGAGGCGTTCTGCCCATGCCCGATTTCGACTGGAACATCGCCCTGCCCCTGCGCTTCGGTCAAGCCGAAACGCCGCAGATGACGTTGACCGCTGCCCTGCCCGACGATGCCCTGCGAGAGACTTTCGAAGCCTTTATCCAGCAACGCTTTCGCAAGGCCCATGGCGCCGATATTCGCCACTTCATGCCCGAGCTGTTCGGCATGCACAACGGCGACGGCGAGTTGTGCGCCGTGGCCGGGGTGCGTCGCGCGCATCGGCAGCCACTGTTTCTCGAGCGCTATCTGGATGAGTCGATCGAGCCGTTGATCAGCGCGGCGGCGGATCGTGCGGTCGAGCGCAGCGCCATCGTCGAAGTCGGCAACCTCGCCGCCAGCGACACCGGCAGCGCGCGCCTGAGCATCATCGCCATCACCTATCTGCTGGCCATGGGCGGCCTGGAATGGGTGACGTTCACCGGCAACATCGGCCTGGTCAACAGCTTCCATCGCCTGGGTTTGAAGCCAGTGACATTGTGCGCCGCTGACCCGGAACGATTGGGTGACGAGCGTCAACACTGGGGCAGTTATTACGAAAGTAAACCTTGGGTGCACGTCGGCAACATCCGCGCCGGGTTCATCCATCTGCGCAATATCGGCCTGTTTACCCGCCTGGGTTTGCCCGGTTCGATTGAAGGAGCCTGTCATGTCGCTTGAATTGCAACGCTTCCAGGAAACCCTGCGCGACCATGCCCGGCGCAATGACAACGCGACCGCCCTGTGGGGCGACACGTTGAAACTCGATTACGCCACGGTGTATGCCGAGGTGTTGTATCGCCAGGAGCGTTTGCGCGATGAGCAAGCGCAGGTGATTGCGCTGGCGTTGGACAACGGCGTCGACGCGATGCTCTGGGATCTGGCCGTGCTGTTTGAAGGCCTGACCTGCGTGACGCTGCCGCCGTTTTTCAGTGCGGCGCAACGCGCTCATTGTCTGGAACAGAGCCAGGCCGAACGGGTGATCGCCGAGCCTGAACTTAAAGCCGAACTGCTCGCGGCCGGCTATGTACAACGTGGCGAGTTCTGGTGCCGCGCGTTCAGTGGCCCCCGTCGCATGCCCGCCGGCACCGCGAAACTCACCTTCACTTCCGGCACCACCGGCACGCCGAAAGGTGTGTGCCTGAGCGCCGACAGCCTGCTGCGGGTTGCACGAGAGCTGCATCAGGCCAGCGAAGTGACCGGCCCGCAGCATCATCTGGCGCTGTTGCCGTTGGCTATCCTGCTGGAGAACCTTGGCTGCTACGCCGCCCTGTATGCCGGCGCCATGTTGAGTTTGCCAAGCCAGAAAACCCTTGGCATTCAGGGCGCCAGCGGCGTCGAGATTCCGCGCTTGCTCGGTTATCTGGCCAGCCGTGCACCGGAGAGTCTGATCCTGGTGCCGCAGTTGCTGTTGTTGCTGGTCAGCGCCGCCGAGCAGAAAGCCTTCGACCCGCAAACCCTGCGCTTTGCCGCTGTCGGCGGTGCGCGGGTCTCGGAGGATCTGCTGCATCGCGCGCAACGGGTCGGGCTGCCGGTTTACGAAGGTTACGGCTTGTCCGAATGCGCCTCGGTGGTGTGCCTCAATCGCCCCGGTGCGCGCCGCCCCGGCAGCGTCGGCCGACCGCTGCCGCATGTTGAAGTGCGGCTGGCCGAGGACGGCGAAGTGCTGATCAAGGGCTCGGCCTTGCTCGGTTATCTGGGCGATGCACCGTACGCTGATGAGTGGTGGCCGAGCGGCGATCTGGGCGAGTTCGACCCGGAAGGTTTTCTCTATCTCAAGGGCCGCAAGAAGCACCAGTTCGTCACCAGTTTCGGGCGCAACGTCAACCCGGAATGGGTCGAGTCCGAGCTGACCCAGCGCCGCCACATCGCCCAGGCATTCGTTTACGGCGAAGCCTTGCCGCGCAATCACGCCCTGCTCTGGCCACATCGTCCGGACTGCACCGATGCCGAACTGGCCGCTGCCGTCGCCGAAGCCAACGAAGCCTTGCCCGATTACGCCCAGGTGCATCAGTGGACGCGCCTGCCGCACCCCTTCAGCGCCGCCAATGGCTTGCTCACCGCCAATGGCCGCCCGCGCCGCGACGCCATCGTCGCGCAGTACCACACGCAATTGACCGAATCCGCTGTTTCCGAGGAGTCCGCATCATGAGTTTTTTTGACACCCTGCAAGAAGCCACGCAACAAGAACGCCACGCACTGTTCAACCTGCCGATCATCGTCGATGCCCTGCAAGGCAAGGTCAGTCTCGACAGTTATCGGGCGTTTCTGGCTCAGGCGTATTACCACGTGCGCCACACCGTGCCGCTGATGATGGCCTGCGGTGCACGCCTGCCGACACGTCTGGAATGGCTGCGCAAAGCGGTGGCCGAGTATATCGAAGACGAATACGGCCACGAGCACTGGGTGCTCAACGACATCGCCGCGTGTGGCGGTGATCGTGATGCGGTGCGCGACGGTCAGCCGTCGTTGTCGATTGAGTTGATGGTCAGCTTTCTTTACGACCTGATCGCCCGTGGCAATCCGGTGGGTCTGTTCGGCATGGTCAATGTGCTCGAAGGCACCAGCATCGCCCTGGCCACCCACGCGGCGGGCAGCATTCGTGAGCGTCTGGCGTTGCCGGAAACCGCGTTCAGCTACCTGAGTTCCCACGGTTCGCTCGACATCGAGCACATGCAAACCTATCGGCACCTGATGAATCAGCTGGAAGATCCTGCCGATCAAGCCGCCGTGATTCATGCCTCGAAAGTCGTCTATCGCCTGTACACCGACATGTTCCGTGGCTTGCCGCGTGACGCGGAGGCTCAACATGCAGCTGCGTGAGGCGCGGGTGGTGTTGACCGGTGCCAGTGGCGGCATCGGCCTGGCCATCGCCGAAACCTTGTGCGCCGCCGGTGCCCACGTGCTCGCGGTGGCGCGGCATCAAGAGGCATTGGCGCCGCTGCTCAAGCGCTACCCCGAGTCGTTGTGCTGGGTCGGCGCCGACCTGACCTTCCTCAGCGACCGGCGCAAAGTGCTGGTCGCCGCCGAAGCCATCGGTGGCATCAACCTGCTGATCAACGCCGCCGGGGTCAATCACTTCGCCATGCTCGAACAGCTGGATGACAGCGACATCAACGCGATGCTGGCGGTGAACATCAGTGCGCCGATGTGCCTGACCAAACTGCTGTTGCCGCTGCTCAAGCAGGCCGACAGTGCGATGGTGGTCAACGTCGGTTCGACCTATGGCTCGATCGGCTACCCCGGTTACGCCAGTTATTGCGCGAGCAAATTCGCTTTGCGCGGGTTCTCCGAGGCACTGCGCCGGGAGCTCGCCGACACTCGCGTCAGCGTGCTGTACGTCGCGCCGCGCGCCACGCGTACCTCGATGAACAGCGCCGCCGCGCAAGCATTGAACGACGCGCTCAAGGCCAACGTCGACGACCCGCAAACCGTGGCCTCGGCGGTGATCCATGCGATTGCCGGCGATCGTCGCGATCTCTACCTGGGCTGGCCGGAACGTTTCTTCGTCCGCCTGAACAATCTGCTCCCGCATCTGGTTGATCGAGGCCTGCGCAAGCAGTTGCCGCTGATCCGCCGCCTCAGTGAAAAACCTGACAACGAGTCGCCAAAGCCATGAAAAAACTATCCGCATGCCTGTTGCTCGCTGCCCTGAGTCAAAGCGTCTGGGCGCTGGAACCGGCCGATCAGAAACGTCTCGAGGGCATCCAGCAAAGCTGGGCGCACATCCAATATGAGGTGGCGGAAAAACAGCGCGCTGCCGCGTTCGAGCAATTGGCCAACGAAACCAACGCGTTCACCACCCAGCGCCCGGCGGTGGCCGAAGCGTGGATCTGGAAAGGCATCGTCACCAGCAGTTGGGCCGGTGCCGAGGGTGGCCTCGGTGCCTTGGGCAAGGCCAAGGACGCCAAGGCCGATCTGGAGAAATCCCTGACCCTCGACCCCAAAGCCCTGCAAGGCTCGGCCTACACCAGCCTCGCCGCGCTGTATGACCGCGTGCCCGGCTGGCCCATCGGTTTCGGCGACAGCGACAAGGCCGAGCAACTGCTCAAGCAAGCCTTGCAACTCAACCCCAACGGCATCGACAGCCTGTACTTCTGGGGCGATCACCTCTACCGTCAGAAGCGCTACGCTGAAGCCAAAGCCGCGCTGATCAAAGCCCAGCAAGCCGCGCCGCGTCCGGGCCGGGAAAGTGCCGATGCCGGGCGTCGCAAAGAGATCGCCGCCCTGCTGGTGGACGTGAACAAGAAACTCGACTGACAGGAGTCCGCGTGCGTTTATTACTGGTTGAGGATGACGTGGCGCTGGGTGAAGGCATTCATCAGGCGCTGGGCCGCGAGGGTTACACCGTCGACTGGCTCAAGGACGGCAGCAGTGCGTTGCATGCGCTGCTCAGTGAAACCTTCGATGTCGCCGTACTGGATCTCGGTCTGCCGCGCATGGACGGCCTGCAAGTGCTGCGCCGATTGCGTGACAGCGGTTCGAATCTGCCGGTGCTGATTCTTACCGCGCGCGATGCTACCGAAGACCGCATCGCCGGGCTCGACGCCGGGGCCGACGACTACCTGATCAAACCGTTCGACCTGGACGAACTCAAGGCACGCCTGCGCGCCTTGTTGCGGCGCAGTGCCGGGCGCGCTCAAGCGTTGATCGAGCATGCCGGCATCAGCCTCAACCCGGGCACCCAGCAAGTCAGTTATCAGGGCCAACCGGTGGCCCTGACGCCCAAGGAATATCAGTTGCTGCACGAACTGCTGTCGCCGCCGGGCCGGGTGATGACCCGCGATCAACTGATGCAACTGCTCTACGGCTGGAACGAAGAAGCCGAAAGCAACACCCTCGAAGTGCACATTCACCACCTGCGCAAAAAGTTTTCCACCGACCTGATCCGTACCATTCGCGGTGTGGGTTATCTGGTGGAGGAGCGTCGATGACCTCGATCCGCCGCCGCACGCTGACATTGATCATCGGTCTGTTGCTGGCCGGCCTCGCAGTCCTCAGCACCTTCAACCTGCACGACAGCAACCACGAAATCGCCGAGGTCTACGACGCGCAATTGGCGCAGAACGCGCGCCTGCTGCAAGGCGTGATGCGCATGCCCCTGGCCAGCAAGCAGCACGCCGAACTGTACCAGGCGTTCAACTCGGCGCTGGGCGAAGCGGTGCCGCTCCGCGACGGTCATCCTTACGAACGCAAAATCGCCTTTCAGGTGTGGAATCCTGCCGGTGATGTGCTGGTGCACACCGCCAGTGCACCGTCCTTCAAGACGCCGCCGACGCAGCCCGGCTTCAGCGATGTGGTGGATCTGAACAACCGTCACTGGCGTGCCTTTCTCCTCGAAGACCCACAGAACAACCTGCGCATCTGGGTCGGTGAGCGCGACGATGTGCGCGCCGACCTGGTCGACCGCATCGTCCGCCACACCCTGTGGCCGAACGTGATCGGCAGCCTGCTGCTCGCGGCGATGGTCTGGCTGGCCATCGGCTGGGGCCTCAAGCCTCTGGCGAACATGGCCGAGACCCTGCGCGCCCGCCACAGCGGTTCGCTGGAACCGTTGCAACTGGCGCCGCTGCCCAGTGAGCTGGAACCGATGCAGGCGGCGCTCAACCGTATGCTCGCGCAGATTCAGGAAGTGCTTGGCCGTGAACGACGCTTTATCGCCGATGCCGCCCACGAGATGCGCACGCCGCTGGCGGTGCTGCGGGTGCATGCGCAAAACCTGCAAGAGGCCGGCACCGAACAGGAGCGGCGTGAATCGCTGGCGTTTCTGATCGCCGGGGTCGATCGCACCAGTCGCCTGGTCAATCAGTTGTTGACCATGGCGCGGCTGGAACCGAAACCCAATCCGCCGCCGCTACAACGCATCGACCTCGGCGAAACCGTGCGCAACAGCCTGGTCCAGTTGACGCCATGGTTGCTGAGTAAACAGCTGGAACTGGCCTTTGAAGACAGCGCCCAGCCGTTCAACATCATGGCCAGCCCCGGCACGATCGACATTGCCCTGAGCAACCTGATCACCAACGCCGCCAACTTTTCCCCCCAACACGGGGTGATCACCGTGCTGCTCAGCCAGGCCGAGGGGTTTTATCACTTGAGCGTTGAAGATCAGGGGCCGGGCATTGATGAGGCGGAGCGGGCGCGGTTGTTCGAGCGCTTCTACAGTCGCGGCAACGCCCAAGGCGCGGGGCTGGGGCTGACCATCGTCAACACCATCGCCGCGCGCCTGGGCGGACGAATCACTCTGGTCAACCGCGCTGAGGGCGGCCTGCGCGCGACGTTGTCGATTCCCGACGGGCAACCGCGCCCCGCTGCGCAACGCAGCACCCGCGAACCGCCGCCGGGTTGAGTCTGATTGCGGAACGAGGAGCGCCATCGCCCGGTAAAACCAGTGGCCGCGCGTCGGAATCTGATCCAGATCAGTTCCCGGGGCTGACATCGGTGTAGAACAGACTCAGCGCACTCTCCTGCGCGTTGCTCGTTCAGCCCCGATGGAGGCTCCTATCATGCTCACTGTCAAAGACCACAATGACCGCGCGGCGCCGGCCTATGCCGCGCACCCAGGTGAATACTGGATCGAGTCGCTCAGGGATGGCCGCCACGTCTTGATCCGTGCCCTGGCCGCCACGGATTGCGAACGCGAATACGCGTTCATCAAACGCTTGTCGCCCGAGTCCCGACACCTGCGTTTTCTTGCGCAGATCAGTGAGCCGGGCACCGCGTTACTCGATCAGTTGATGGACGTCGACAGCAAGCAACGCGCGGCCTACGTCGCACTGGCTCACGAAAATGGCGAATTGATCGAAATCGGCATCAGCCGCTATGCCGCCACGGGCGAACAGGACTGTGAATGCGCCGTGACGGTCGCCGATGAATGGACACACCTGGGCCTGGCCACGTTGCTAATGGAACACCTGATCAAGGCCGCCCGGCACAACGGTTTCCGGTACCTGTACTCGGTGGATTCGGCCAGCAACACGGCCATGCGCGACCTCGCCAAGTCCATGGGGTTTGCCACCCACAGCGATCCTGATGATGCCCACCAGGTCATTCATCGCCTGTGCCTGTAACGCCATCCCTGCGCCTCGCACCCGCCAACAGTGCGGAGCGCGTTGCCGATCAAGGCGTGATCGCCACCTTCATCACCCCATCGCGCTGATGCGCGAACAGTTCATAGGCGGCTTCGATATCATCCAGTTTGAAGTGGTGGGTCACCAGCGGCGACAGATCGACGCCACCGCTTTGCACCACCGCCATCAACCGGCGCATGCGCTCCTTGCCGCCGGGGCACAGGGTGCTGACGATGCTGTAATCGCCCAGCCCTGCCGCGAAGGCATCGTAGGGAATGCGCAGGTCCGACGCGTAGACCCCCAGACTCGACAGGCGTCCGCCCGGGCGTAACACCCGCAACGCAGACTCGAACGTGCCTTGGGTGCCCAAGGCTTCGATGGCCACATCCACGCCGCGCCCGTCGGTCAACGCCATGATTTGCTCGACCACGTCGCCGTCCTTGAAATTGACCACATGGGTCGCGCCCAACTGCCGCGCGACGCTCATGCGCTCGGCCACCGCGTCGACGCCAATGATCACGCTCGCGCCCTTGAGCCGCGCCCCGGCCACCGCGCACAGGCCGATCGGCCCCAGCGCGAATACCGCAACGCTGTCGCCGATACTGACTTCGCCACGTTCGGCACCGGAAAATCCGGTAGACATGATGTCCGGGCACATCAGCACTTGTTCGTCACTCAATCCGTCGGGTATCGGACACAGGTTGGCCAAGGCATCGGGCACCAAGACGTACTCCGCCTGGCAGCCATCGATGATGTTGCCGAATTTCCAGCCGCCGGTGGCGCGAAAACCGTGGCGGGTCTCCGGCCCGTCCTGGGAGCCGCAGCCACACAAGCAGGCGTAGCTTTGGCCGCTGGGGGTAATCGCGCCGGCAATCACCCGCTGGCCTTCGAATAATCCGCGCACCTGTGAGCCAAGTTTCTCGATCACGCCCACCGGTTCGTGACCGACGGTCAAACCTTTGGCCACCGGATACTCGCCACGCAGGATGTGCACGTCAGTGCCGCAGATCGTCGTGGTGGTGATACGCACCAGCGCGTCCAGCGGGCCAACCTCGGGGATCGGTTTGTCATCCAGCACGATGCGATTCTTTTCGACGAATATCGCCGCTTTCATCATGGTCATGATCAAGACTCCTGTGCAGGTGTTTGCACTGAGTTCAGCACCTTTCCAAGGCTGCGCCGAACTGACCGACACAAGGTTGATCACCATCAATCAAAGCTGGATTGCGCCCGCCGTTGCCGCCCGTGAACGCAGCCGTCCCTCGCCGAGGGACGGCCTCAAATCGAATGCTGGTTGACCCGCGCCATCAGTTGCTCAGCACTTTCCTTGCGCTCGGAGTAGCGGTCGACCAGATGCGCCTGTTGATCGCGCAGCAGCACGGTGAACTTCACCAGTTCTTCCATCACATCGACCACACGATCATAGAACGGCGACGCTTTCATCCGCCCGGCCTCGTCGAACTCCATATAGGCCTTCGGCACCGAGGATTGGTTGGGGATGGTGAACATGCGCATCCAGCGCCCCAACACGCGCAACTGGTTGACCACGTTGAACGACTGCGAACCGCCGCAGACTTGCATCACGGCCAGGGTTTTGCCCTGGGTCGGGCGCACGGCACCGAGTTCCAGCGGCACCCAGTCGATCTGCGCCTTGAACACGGCGGACATCGCGCCATGACGTTCAGGTGAGCACCAGACCTGCCCTTCCGACCACAGCACCAGATCGCGCAGTTCCTGCACCTTTGGATGGTCGACAGGAACGTCGTCGGGCAGCGGCAGACCGGACGGGTTGAAGATCCGCGTTTCGGCGCCGAAGTGTTCGAGCAGGCGCGCGGCCTCCTCTACCAGCAAACGGCTGAACGAGCGTTCGCGGGTCGAGCCGTAGAGCAGCAGGATGCGAGGTTTGTGTTCGCCCGCTTGCGACGGTTTGGCGTTATCGAACAGATTGAGATCGAGGTTGGGCAGTTCGGACATAAATCCTCCTTAAAGCGCGCCGATGCGGTCGAGCGCGGTTTTCAGTTCATCACGGCTGAGGGTTTCAAAAGGCAGATCGAGAAAGGCTTGGCAGCGATGTCCGATGCGCGCCAATGTTGCGCGGAAAGCCGCGTCAATCTTGGCTTCGTCGCCCGTCACGTCGGAGGGATCCTCCAGCCCCCAGTGGGATTTCAGCGCCGGGCCGAAATACACCGGGCAGGTCTCGCCAGCGGCTTTGTCGCACACGGTGATGACGATGTCCGGCGGGTTGCTTTCGAAGGCGTCGTTGCCCTTGCTGTGCAAACCATCAATGGCGATGCCGGCCTGTTGCAGCGTCGTCAGGCTGCGCGGCAAGACCTGGCCTTTGGGAAAGCTGCCGGCACTCACCGCTTCAAACCCGGCAGGCGCCAAGTGATTGAACATGGCTTCAGAGAGGATGCTGCGGCAGCTGTTGGCTGTGCACATGAACAGGATTCGCATGGTTTTCTCCTTCCTCAGCAGCACGCGGTTTCACGGACAGGACGACCGTCCATGTTCTGCAGACGGGCAGCGTTGTCCTTCAGCCAATCGGCGTTGGCTCTGGAGGTCACTTGGAGGATTTCGCGCACCCACGCCGGCAGCTCCGGGTTGAGACGGTAATAGACCCACTGCCCCTGACGGCGATCGAGCAGCAAGCCACTGCTGCGCAGTTGTGCGAGGTGGCGGCTGATTTTCGGTTGGCTGTCGCCGAGTGCGCACATCAGCTCGCAGACGCAGAGCTCACCTTGATCGGAAATGAGCAGCATGGCGCGGACGCGGGTTTCGTCGGCGAGGCTCTTGAAGACTTCGGTGGGGGTGATCATGGGACGGGCTCATCACATACGGAAATCCGAATATACGGATATCCATATATAAATCAACTTTGAATTTGTCGCCCCCCCCTGTAGCAGTGAGCCTGCTCGCGATAGCGGTATGTCTGTGAGTCAGATGTCGACTGGCACACCGCTATCGCGAGCAGGCTCACTCCTACAAAGGATCTACGGTTGGCGGGACTGTCCGCGTAAAAGCCCCTGCTCCGCTTCACATAACCCCACCACATAATCCCAGACCACCCGCAGCCGCACCGACTTGTGCAACTCGCGCCGCGTGCTGATCCAGTAGCTGCGCTCGATGCTTTCATCCGGCAGCAACGGCACCAGATCGGGATCCGACTCGGCCATGTAGCAAGGCAACACCGCAATGCCCAATCCCGACCGCGCCGCTTCCTGTTGCGCAATAACGCTGGTGCTATGGAACACAACCCGAGGGCTGCGGCAGAAACTATTGAGAAACATCAATTCCTGACTGAACA
This sequence comes from Pseudomonas sp. AIG, assembly GCF_977020205.1. NCBI lineage: Bacteria > Pseudomonadati > Pseudomonadota > Gammaproteobacteria > Pseudomonadales > Pseudomonadaceae > Pseudomonas > Pseudomonas sp. AIG. The sequence goes on from NZ_CDROCK010000005.1 coordinate 101,068, forward strand.
GCAAATCATCGACATAACCGATCCACGCATGCCGCCCCAGGTCTTCGCGGCTTTGCAGTGGCGGCGCCTTATCGAGATAGCGTTGGCTGGCGTACAACGCGAGTCGATAGTCCGTGAGTTTGCGCGTCACCAGCATGTCCGCCGCCGGGCGCTCCAGATGAATGCTGATTTCCGCCTCGCGGTTGAGGATGCTGACAAAGCGTGGTACGGCGACCAGTTCCACTTCCAATCCCGGATAGCGCTCGAACAAGCCGATCATGCGGCTGGCGAGAAACTTGATGCCCAGCCCTTCGGTGACGCCAACACGAATCTTGCCCAGTGGCGCGGTGGATTGGGTGATCTCTTCCTGCGCCAGCAACGCAACGTTTTCCATCGCCTCAGCATGTTTAAGCAGCGCCTCCCCCGCCGGGGTCATTTCGTAGCCTTGGGCGTGCTGGACGAACAGCGCGGTGCCGAGGCTTTTTTCGATGGCTTCGATGTGGCGGGCGACGGTGGCGTGGGTGGTGTTGAGACGGCGGGCGGCGGTGAGCAGGCGGCCGCTGCGTTGCAGTTCGAGAAAAAACTGCAGGTCGTTCCAGTCGAACATGGCGTGTCCTTGTCGGCTATGGTCTATCCAGGCTGTTTAAAAACGCACAGCGGCTGCGCAAAAACTAACATTCTTTTGACGAAAGCTAACAACTAGAGTGTCCGACAATAAAAACAAAAAGCGAGGTCAGGGAATGCAGACTTCCCTCGAGGAATACGACTACATCGTGGTCGGCGCCGGCCCTGCCGGGTGTTTGCTGGCCAATCGGCTGTCGGCAGATCCGCAGCAGCGCGTGCTGTTGCTCGAAGCCGGCGGGCGCGACAACTATGCGTGGATTCACATTCCTGTCGGTTACCTGTTCTGCATCGGTAACCCGCGCACCGACTGGTGCTTCAAGACCGAAGAACAACCGGGCCTGAATGGCCGCGCGTTGAGCTATCCGCGCGGCAAAGTGCTGGGCGGCTGTTCGTCCATCAACGGCATGATCTACATGCGCGGCCAGGCCAACGATTACGATGGCTGGGCGGACGAAGGCAATCCGGGCTGGGCCTGGAATGACGTGCTGCCGCTGTTCAAACAGAGCGAAAACCACTTCGCTGGCGCGGCTGAATTCCACGGCGCCAAGGGTGAGTGGCGCGTTGAACAACAGCGCCTGTCGTGGCCGATTCTGGATGCCTTTCGCAGTGCCGCCGAGCAGAGCGGCATCGCCAGCATCGACGACTTCAATCAGGGCGACAACGAGGGTTGCGGTTACTTCCAGGTCAATCAGAAATCCGGGGTGCGCTGGAACGCGGCCAAGGCGTTTTTGAAACCGGTGCGCGACCGGACGAATCTGACGGTGCTGACAGGGGTTGAGGTCGATCGTGTGCTGCTAGAGGACGGTCGCGCAACAAAAGTCAGTGGGCGTCACGAAGGTCAGACCAAGCAATTCAAGGCGCGCAAGGAGATTGTCTTGTGCGCCGGTGCCGTTGGATCGCCAAGCATTCTGCAACGCTCCGGGATTGGTCCGCGGCCGCTGCTGGAACGCTTGGGCATCGGCGTGATTCATGAGCTGCCAGGTGTTGGCGGCAACCTGCAGGATCACCTGCAATTGCGCCTGATCTACCAACTGGAAAATGCCCGAACCCTCAACCAGATCGCCGGCAGCGTGTGGGGCAAGATGGGCATGGGCCTGCGCTATCTGTATGACCGTAGCGGGCCGCTGTCGATGGCGCCGAGTCAGTTGGGCGCGTTTGCGCGCTCGGGGCCGGAGCAGACCTCGGCGAATCTTGAGTACCACGTGCAGCCCCTGTCGCTGGAGCGTTTTGGCGAGCCGTTGCACAGCTTTCCGGCGTTTACTGCTTCGGTGTGCGATCTGCGTCCGCAGAGTCGTGGGCGCATCGATATTCGTTCGGCGGATCCGCAGGAGGCGCCGCTGATTCAACCCAACTATCTGAGCCATCCTGAAGATTTGCGCGTAGCGGCGGATGCGATTCGCCTGACCCGCCGCCTCGTCAGCGCCCCTCCCCTGCGCGCGCTCAAACCGGGGGAGGATCTGCCCGGCCCCCGTCTGCACAGTGAAGAACAATTGCAGGAAGCGGCGGCGAAGATCGGCACGACGATTTTCCACCCGGTGGGTACTTGCCGCATGGGCAATGACGCTGAGGCGGTGGTCGACGCACAGCTGCGCGTCCACGGCGTGCCCGGTTTGCGCATTGCCGATGCGTCAATCATGCCGCGCATCACCTCGGGCAATACGTGTTCGCCTACGCTGATGATTGCCGAGAAGGCTGCACAACTGATCCTCAATTCCAAAGCTGTAAACACCGTACCTGTGGGAGCGAGCTTGCTCGCGAAAGCGGTAGATCATTCAACATAGAGGTTGACTGACAGGACGCCTTCGCGAGCAAGCTCGCTCCCACAGGGATTTGCATCCCATTCAAGGCATCACCCGGACACGCAACACCAGTGGAACAACAAAAACAATCACTGTGAGGGATACCGATATGTCAGAACACGTTCAGCCGCTGGACGCCGTGCGCAGCGCGGAGACCAGCCCGGATACACGCAAAGTCATCTTCGCTTCCTCACTGGGGACGGTGTTCGAGTGGTATGACTTCTTCCTCTACGGCGCCCTCGCGGCGGTGATCAGCAAGCAGTTTTTCGCCGGGGTCAACGACACCACAGCGTTCATCTTTGCGCTGATGGCCTTCGCCGCTGGCTTTATCGTGCGGCCGTTCGGGGCGCTGGTGTTCGGTCGGTTGGGGGACATGATCGGGCGCAAATACACCTTCCTCGCGACGATCATTTTGATGGGCGTGGCGACGTTCTGCGTCGGTCTGCTGCCGACCTACGCCAGCATTGGCATCGCCGCGCCGATCATTCTGGTGCTGCTGCGTATGCTTCAGGGCTTGGCGCTCGGCGGTGAATACGGTGGCGCGGCGACCTACGTGGCCGAGCATGCGCCAATCGGCAAACGCGGCTTCCACACCAGCTGGATTCAGTCCACCGCGACCCTCGGCCTGTTGCTGTCGCTGCTGGTGGTGCTCGGTTGCCGCTACTTCACCGGCGATCAGTTTGAAGTCTGGGGCTGGCGCATTCCGTTCCTGCTGTCGATTGTGCTGCTGGGCATTTCTACCTGGATTCGCCTGAGTCTGCACGAGTCGCCGGCGTACCTGAAAATGAAAGAGGAAGGCAAAACCTCGAAGGCGCCGATCCGCGAATCCTTCGGCAAATGGGAAAACCTGAAGGTCGTACTGATCGCCCTGTTCAGCATCAACGCCGGCCAAGCGGTGACCTTCTACGCGGCGCAGTTCTACGTGCTGTTCTTCTTGACTCAGTTCCTGAAAATGGACCCGGCGGTGGCCAACACCTTGCTGATCATCAGCGTGGTCATTGGTGCACCGTTCTTCATCTTTTTCGGCTGGCTGTCGGACAAGGTCGGGCGTAAGCCGGTATTGATGCTCGGCTTGCTACTGGCCACGGCGCTTTACTTCCCGATCTTCAAATCCCTCGCGCACTACGCCAACCCGGCGATCGATCAGGCCAGCCGTCAGGCGCCGATCACGGTGCTGGCGGATCCGGCGACCTGCACCTTCCAGTTCGACCCGGTCGGTAAAGCCAAATTCGACAGCCCGTGCGACAAGGTCAAAACCTTCCTGGTCAAGCAAGGCCTGCCCTACTCCAGCGCCGCTGCGCCTGCTGGCAGCGCCGTGCAAGTGAGTGTTGGCGACGTCAAAATCGATGGCTTCGATGAAGCCGCCCTGCGTGGCGCGATCACCCTCGCCGGCTACCCGCAACAGGCCGATCTGCAGCAAATCAACAAGCCGATGATCGTCGCCCTGATCGTGGCGCTGATCATCATCTCGGCCATGTGCTACGGCCCGCTGGCGGCGCTGATGGTCGAACTGTTCCCGACGCGCATTCGCTACACCTCGATGTCGCTGCCGTACCACATCGGCAACGGCTGGTTTGGCGGGTTCCTGCCGACGGTGTCGTTTGCGCTGGTGGTGTACACCGGGGACATCTTTTACGGGCTGTGGTATCCGGTGCTGATTACCGGGGTGAGCCTGGTGGTGGGGATGATCTGTCTGCGTGAGACGAAGAATATCGATCTCGACAAGAATTAACGGCGGCTGAAGTGGCGAGGGCTTTTGCGCTCTCGCCTCTTTTTAATCAGGCCTCAGCTTTGATCACTTCGAACTTCACTTGATCCGGATAAAACGCCACGTAGTCCTTGATCGGCCCAACCGAGATTTTCGGTTTCTCATAAGTCCACACCGCGTTCGCCCCTTCATGCCCCGGCACTTGCAGACTGAAGTAGTTGGCGTCGCCCTTGTATGGGCAATAACTGGTGTGGTCGGTGCGGGCGAAGTACTTTTCGTCGATGTCTTCGCGGGGGATGTAATAGACCGGCGGGTAGTTGGCTTCGTTGAGGATCATGACGTGGGAAGAGGCGGCAACCTGGATGCCGTGGAATTTCACTATCAGGCAGCCGGGAAGTTGTTCGAGGGTGATGACGGGACTGGGGCCGGAGGTTTTCATGGGGTTCTCCTGGGTACGGCGAAGAGACCGGTTCAGGTATAGCCCATTGGGGCTGGTTGGGTTGGGTTTGCAGCCGAACGGCCCTTCAACATCAAAAGCCCCTCACCCCAGCCCTCTCCCAGAGGGAGAGGGAGCCTACGGTGGTGTCTTTCGTTCTACATCGACCTGAGCGTGCGGTTTCGATTATGGATTCGGCAAAGCGCTATCAGGTCGATGTATTTCTGTAGCATCCCCCAATCGGTCCCCTCTACCTCTGGGAGAGGGTTAGGGTGAGGGCCGCTCTTCAGGCATCACGCAACAATATCGGTCGCCACCGCTTGCCCAACGACGCCCACAGCAAAGTCCACCGCCCCCTGCCCCGTCAGGTCAACCATCAGGCTGGTCTGATTGGTCTGCGCGAAATAGGTCAGGATCGCGTCGCCCGCATGCCCGGTGAAACCGCTGACGAAGTTCAGCGACGCCGCGCCCGTGGCGAAACCGGCGATACCCGACAGGTCGATCTTGTCCAGGCCGCTGGTGAAATCCATGATCCAGTCCGGCGCGGTCATGGTCGAATCGCTGGCAGCGCCGAACACGAAAGTGTCTGCGCCGGCACCGCCCCACAACGTGTCGCCACCGCCACCACCGTAAAGGATGTCATTGCCGGCACCGCCGACCAGTTCGTTGGCAACGGCGTTACCGATCAACAGGTCATTGCCTGAACCGCCGATGGCATTTTCCACGGTTACACCGTAAGCAATGGAAACGTTGCCCACCAGACCACCAACATCAGAGAACGAACCTTCATTGAGGTTGATCTTCTGGTTCTGGCTGAAGCCGGAGAAATCCAGCGTGTCATTACCGCCGCCATCCCACACCGAGAACACCACTTTGGAGGACGCCGAAGTGGCGCTGTAAAAATCGCGCTCGGCGTTGGAGTTGAAACCGTAGGTGGTGTCATCGGCGCGGGTCGCGTAGTTGGCGCCATAGAGTTTCTGCACCGCGACGATGTCGTCGAGCAACGGCGCCGAGGCGTACGCGCCGCTGCCGTCCTTGCTGAAGTTCTGGTCGGTGTTGGCTTCGCTCCAGTAGCTCATCAGGCTGTAGCCGCGGGTGTCTTCGGCGTACTTCGCGTCGTTGTAGGTCGGGTTGCCATTACCAGCGTTGTACGCGCCCGGGTGCGACAGGCCAAGGGTGTGACCGATCTCGTGGGTCAGGGTCTGGCGCCCGTAGTTGTTGGTGTCCGGGGTTTTGTTGACCTGATACTGATCGTTGATCAAGTACCACGACTGGCCGTCATAGCTGCCGCCGCTCGGCAGGTAAGCGAACGCTGCGCCACCGGTGCTGACATCGTAGTTACCGAAGGTCATGTGGCCATCGCCGCCCTTGCCTTCAGTGAAGGTGACGTTGGCGACGTCGGCCCAGGACTGCATGGCCAGCACGGCCTGGGCCTTTTGCTGGGCGCTGAACTCGCTGAAGTTGCCCAGTTTGACGTTGTAGTTCGCCGGTTTCTCGGTCAGGAACGTATAGCTGAGGTCGATCTTGCCATCCGCGTTTTTGTCGCCCCACGACAGGTTTTTGCGCAGGATTTCGTCGGCTGCCTGGTCGGCGGTGAACGACGGTTTACCGTTGACCAGACCATTGCCACGGTCATACAAGTGGCTGAAAGCGTCGACTTGGTCGAAGGCGCTGGTGGTTTTGGATTTGGCTTGGGCCATGATGGACTTCCTTGTTTCTGAGTAGTCAGTGTCGACAGACCACGGCGATCTTCTGGCGAGATCGTCCTGTCACTCGCGTGTTTGAATCGGCGAAAAACCTGACACACGCGCCAACCGGGCGCTAATCAATTTCTCGATAGCCGGGCCTGCGTCCCGGTATTGCCCGTCACCTGCTGCAATGTTTTTTATCTGTATATCCATACAGATAAAAGTTGCCCCTGACGCCAAGTCCGGCCATTCTGTGCACCTGTTCCGACCTTGATCGACGATGGTGGTTATGCGGCTGTACCTCTGTGAAAAACCTTCCCAGGCCAAAGACATTGCGGCCGTGCTCGGCGCCAGGCGTCGCGGCGACGGCTGCTGGCTGGGAACGGATGTCACGGTGACCTGGTGCATCGGCCACTTGCTCGAAACGGCCCCGCCGGATGCCTATGACGCACGTTACAAGCGCTGGGTGCTGGCCGATCTGCCGATCATTCCGGACAAATGGAAAATGACCGTCAAGCCGCGTACCGCCAGCCAGTACAAAGCGGTCAAGCGCCTGCTCGGCGAGGCCAGCGAACTGATCATCGCCACCGACGCCGACCGTGAGGGCGAGATGATCGCCCGGGAACTGGTCGAGCATTGTCGTTATCGCGGGCCGATCCGCCGCTTGTGGCTGTCGGCGCTGGACGAAGCTTCGATCCGCAAGGCTCTGGCCGCATTGAAACCGGGGGCCGAGACCTTCAGCCTGTATCACTCGGCGCTGGGCCGCTCGCGGGCGGACTGGCTGATTGGCATGAACATGAGTCGACTGTTTACGCTGCTCGGTCGGCAATCGGGTTATCAAGGCGTGTTGCCGGTAGGCCGGGTGCAGACACCGACCTTACGGCTGGTGGTGGATCGCGACCGCAGCATCGCCGATTTCGTGCCGGTACCGTTCTGGGCGATCGATGTCGATCTGCTGCACAACGGCATTCCGTTTACCGCGCAATGGCGTGCGCCGTCGGATGTCTGTGACGATCAGGATCGCTGCCTCAATCAGGCGTTGGCCCAGCAAGCGGCCGTCGCCATCAACGGCGCTGCCAGTGCCCGGGTGGTCAAGCTGAAAACCGAGCGCATGCGCGAAGTGGCACCGCTGCCCTTCGATCTCGGCACCTTGCAGGAGGTCTGCTCGAAGAAACTCGGCCTCGGCGCGCAGGAAACCCTCGACATCGCCCAGGCGCTCTATGAAACCTACAAGGTCATCACTTACCCGCGCAGTGATTGCGGATACTTGCCGCTAAGCCAGCACAGTGAGGCACCGGGAATTCTCGCCGCGCTGCGTCAGGCCGACTCGAGTCTTGACGCACTGCAAGGCCATCTTGACCCCCAGCGCCGCTCCCGAGCGTGGAACGACGCCAAGGTCAGCGCTCACCACGGCATTATTCCCACCGCCGCCGCGAAGAATCTTGAACGCCTGAGCGGCAAGCACCGTGCGGTCTACACGCTGATCCGCGCACGCTATCTGGCGCAGTTCCTGCCCAATCACGAATACGATCGCACCCAGGCCGATTTCGATTGCGCCGGTGAAGCGTTGCGTGCGGTGGGCAAACAGATCATCGAACCGGGCTGGAAACGCGCATTGCCCGAGGCACTGGCTCCGGCCAAGGGCCGCGAGGCACCCGCGCCGCAAACCTTGCCCACCCTGAGCCAAGGCGTCGAATGCGCCATCGCCGCAGTGAAGCTCAAGGATCTGTGGACGCAACCGCCCAAGCCTTACACCGAGGGCGACCTGATCAAGGCGATGAAAAACGTCGCCAAACTGGTTGAAGATCCGCTGCTCAAACAGACACTCAAGGACACCACCGGCATCGGCACCGAGGCCACCCGCGCGTCGATCATCCAAGGCTTGCTCGACCGTGGCTATCTGGTGAAAAACGGCAAGGCCCTCGCTGCTACGCCGGCGGCGTTCAGCCTGATCGACGCAGTGCCCCGCGCAATTGCTGACCCCGGCACCACAGCGATCTGGGAGCAGGCGCTGGACATGGTGCAGAGCGGCGAAATGAGTCTTGAAGAGTTCGTCACCAAACAAGCGGCATGGATGAGCAAACAGGTGACGCGCTGCTCCAGCCTCAGCCTGACCATCAGCGGCCCGCCGCCGGCCGGTAAAGCGGCGGCCCCGTGGAAGAAGAAACGCAATTCATCGACCCGCAGCAAAACCACAGGCACAACCAAGCGCACGCCGAAACCAGCTGCCAAATAAAACCCGCTAGTGTTTCTGCAAGGCTCATCACTTTCAGGAACCCGGCGCATGGCCAATATCGAACTGCACCCAGCCCAGCGCGATGAGCTGGAAATCATCGAAAACCTCATGCAGTTCTACATGCACGACTTCAGCGAATGGCTGCCGCTAAAGCTCGCTCCGCATGGTTTCTTCTCCATCCAGCCGAAAATCGACTACTGGCGCCACCCGGCCACCCAACCATTTCTGATTCAGGTCGACGGAGAACTCGCCGGTTTCGTGACCGTCGATAACGAAATCCACATTCCCGGTGCCGAACACAACATCGGCTACTTTTTCATCGCCCGACGCTTTCGTGGCCAAGGCGTCGCGCAGTTTGTCATCTCTGCCCTCTTGAGCCAGATCCCCGGTCAATGGCAGATTTTCCATATCGACGCCAATCTGCCGGCCCAGCGCTTCTGGGCCGGGCTGATCCCTGTATTGAGCGGCGGCGATTTCACCCGGCAGCAGCGTGAAGTGGACGGTTATCCGTGCACGTTCTACCGCGTGTGCGCGCCTTTTTCCGTTGCCTGAACGGATTCTTTCTCATTCCAAAACTGCTTTGTCCGACAATATGTAGTGAACAAAAATAATCACTACAAAACCGTTGACGGCGTCGTTTTGCTTTTGCATGATGAAGACGTTCCCCGATCGGGAACATCGGTAACACGCTTGAGCAAACTCGTCTGACCGCCGAGTTGTTTTTTCCGGATACACGCTGCCCACAAGGCAGATTGAAGAAGCTGACCTGGCCTGAACGTCCAGTACAAGGACGAGAAGCGCTGGCGAAAATTCTCAAGACGCTTGTGGTCGACACGGTAAATGTCGTCAAGGAGCCTCCCGGTTTTCGCTGCTTCTCCTCGTTGTGACGCTATTGCGTAGCAGTTATTCAACACGACTACATGCAACAGATGCACGACCCCGTACTTTCCACGGGCGAGCGCTGACGTCCTGGTTTCGGTGCCAGGGATCAACTAACCGATGGGCTACCTGTATTAGCGAATCAACTTTGAAAGATCACCAGACTGGTCAAGGGGCAACATCATGAATCTGAACAATCAACCAACTATCGAAGAACTGGCTCGTATGTTCGCTGCGCAAAAAGACAGCCACGACAGCCATATTCTGTGGATCAGCAAGTCGGGCCAGGTGCATATCGACTGCCTGGCGCCCCATGCTGGCGAAGAAGAGTTCGACCGCAACCATCAGAACTTGCTGGCCCGCCTGAAGATGTACCGTCGCGGCCACGGTTATGTTGGCAAGAAAGCCGCGGCCGACAGGGACTTCATCGGAAATGTTCTGCAAACGCTGAAACAGGCGTGGGGCTCAATGCAGAACAACAATGAAGTTCGGGTGATTGATCGGTTCTGCTGAGTTAGTCATTAAATAATTGAAAGGCCTGCTTCCTTAAAGGAAGCAGGCCTTTTTTTGTTCGCTTGCATTGATTTGGCGTGACTGGAATTGTAGCCCCTCACCCCAGCCCTCTCCCGAGGGAGAGGGAGCCGATTTGTGCTGCGTTCAAAATCTTGGTTCGGCTCAAAACTTTCAGGTCGGCGTAAAACGCACAAACACCTCAGTCAGTCCCCCTCTCCCTAGGGAGAGGGGGCCGATTTATGGTGCTTTCAGAACCTGAGTTCGACTCAGGTTTCTCAGGTCGGCGTAAATCGCACAAACACCTCGGTCAGTCCCCTCTCCCTCTGGGAGAGGGTTAGGGTGAGGGCATCCCCCAGACCAACACCATTTCAGCAAACGCCACCGCCGCCGCACTGTGATAATTATTACGCCGCCGCAACACCGCCGCCCCACGCTGCGGCGCATCACTCTCGACGCGCAACCGACGCAACGCCCGATCCTCAGTCGCAATAGCCTGCGGCAACATCGTCGCCAGCGGCGAATGACGCACCACTTCCAGCAACGTACTCACCGAATTCACCTCGATCCGCACCTGCGGCGTAATCCCCTGCTGACGGAAATACTCGTCCACCGATAACCGCGTGATGAAGTCCGGCGCCAGCAAGGCGAAATCCAGCGAAGCAATATCTTCCGTCATCAGCACCGAGTGGCTGTCATACAGCGGATGCTCACGCCCGACCATGATCCCCAAGGTTTCGGTAAACGCCGGAATACACTCGATATCGGCGCTGCGCACCGGCGTAAACGCAATCGCAATATCCAGCGAGTCATCCGCCAGCCCCGCCTCAATGTCATCCATCGACAACTCGAAGATCTGCAAATGAATCCCCGGGTACCGCGCGGCAAAGTCGCGCACCAACGGCCCGACCAGATACGCCATGAACGTCGGCGTCATCGCCAGACGCAACGTCCCGCGAGACAAATCCTTCACATCATGCAACGCGCGCTTGCCCGCCTCCAGTTCCACCAACACCCGCCGTGCGCACTCGATGTAGGCCTCGCCGGCGTCCGTCGGTTTGACCGTGCGCGAGGTGCGATCAAACAGGTTCACCCCCAGGCTTTCCTCCAGTTGCCGAATCTGCTGCGACAGGGTCGGCTGCGACACATGCAGGGCCTCGGCGGCTCGGGTGAAGCCGCCGTGATCGGCAACGGCCAGTAGATAACGCAAATGTCGCAGCAGCATGGGAACACCATCTATAGGCAGGGCTTATGCGAAGCATTGTATATCGGTCTTGGACGCTATGAATGAATCGGCAGAAGATCAATCCCACACAGCAAGCCAACCCCTGAAAGGAGTGACACCATGCAACAGTCCCACGCCTACAACGACACCAGCCTGGCCCTGACCACCCGCGTTCTCGACGCCAAGGCACGCAAAGATCTGTCGTGGCAGGATCTGGCCGACGGCACCGGCCTGAGCCTGGCGTACGTCACCGCTGCCCTGCTTGGCCAGCATCCACTGCCGGAAAACGCTGCCCAAGTGGTCGGTGACAAGCTGGAACTGAGCGCTGAAGACGTTGCGGCAATGCAGATCATCCCGCTGCGTGGCAGCCTTAGCGGCGTACCGACCGACCCGACCATCTACCGCTTCCACGAGATGATCCAGATCTACGGCACCACCCTCAAAGCGCTGGTTCACGAGCAGTTCGGCGACGGCATCATCAGCGCGATCAACTTCAAACTCGACATCAAGAAAGTCGAAGACCCGGAAGGCGGCTCCCGCGCCGTGGTCACCCTCGACGGCAAATTCCTGCCCCTGCGTCCGTTCTGATCCGCCCCGGCCCGCACCCTGCGTGCGGGCCAACCCACCTCAAATGGCTACCCGTCACCCAACACATCTGGAGGCTGCCCCATGCAAAAAATTCTGTTGATTCTGGCTTTGCTCGGCGGCATTTGCGTCCAGGCATCTGCCGCTGACGAGGCCGTTGCCTACCGCTACGGCATGCCACTGGACATCGCCCACGTGCTGAGCATTACCCCGGTTGCCGATGTGTGTGGCGTGGTGCCGGTGGAGATGACGTATCTGGACAGCCACGGCGGCAAACACATTCTTCAATACAACGAATTCGGCAGCGGTTGCTCGAACTGAGAGGACAACACCATGAAAAACCTGATTGATGGCTTCCTGAAATTCCAGAACGAAGCGTTCCCGCAACGCACCGAACTGTTCAAACACCTGGCAACCACGCAACAGCCAGGAACTCTGTTCATTACCTGCTCGGACAGCCGTGTAGTGCCTGAATTGCTGACCCAACAAGAACCCGGCGAACTGTTTGTGATCCGCAATGCCGGCAATATCGTGCCGTCCTACAGTCCGCACCCGGGCGGGGTTTCGGCGACGGTGGAGTACGCGGTGGCGGTGCTTGGCGTGACCGACATTGTGATCTGCGGGCACTCCGATTGTGGTGCCATGACCGCGATTGCCCAGTGCAAATGCATGGATCACTTGCCCGCCGTCAGCGGCTGGTTGCAGCATGCCGAATCGGCGAAAGTGGTTAACGAGGCGCGGCCGCATGCCAATGACGCGGCGAAATTGAGTTCGATGGTGCGCGAAAACGTGATCGCACAACTGGCAAATATCCAGACCCATCCGAGCGTGCGCCTGGCTCAGGAAAAAGGCCTGCTGAATCTGCATGGCTGGGTGTACGACATCGAGACCGGCTCGATCGATGCGCTGTCCTCGGACCGTCGCACGTTTGTGCCGCTGGCCGAGCAACCGGCGACTTGCGCGATCCATGCACAACCCCCCCATGCTGCCTGAGCAACTGATCGTTCCCACGCTCTGCGTGGGAATGCCTCCGGGGACGCTATGCGGCCAGTGACGCGGAGCATCACGGGCTGCGTTCCCACGCTGGAGCGTGGGAACGATCATTGTCCGCAAGATCAGCGTTTTACTGTGAGATCGATCTGGGTCATGCGGCTACGAACAGTAAATACGCCGTCCCCCGAAAGAATCGCACTGCGCGCAAACAAGCGCCCGCTCTCCCAGTTCGAAAGCCCCAACTCCGGCTTGTTCAGCGCGTACTGCCCATCGACCCAACGGGTAATGCCATCGCCCACGAACGGCGCATTCACCGCGTTGTAAAAACGCTCTTGTACGGCGGCATCTTCACTGATCAACGACACGGTAAATTGCGGGCTATAACGATTAAACAGCGCAATCGCCTGATCCAGATCGTCAACGATCATCAGGCTGACTTCCGGGGTTTCTTCCCATTCCCACTCGCGACCCAACGCCGATTCCGCCAAGGACTCAGCCAGTGCTTCAGTCTGATAACCCTCAGCGCGATACACCTCGACCGTCGCGTTCTGCCACTCGCTTGGCAGGTAACGTTCGCTGCCTTCGACGATGTGCAATTTGCAGCCCTGGCCACGCGCGGTGCCGGCCTGCTGCAATGCATCAAGAAACAACGGCACCAGTTCCGCCGCGCGATCACGCTGGATCAGGCAGACGTTGAGCGTGTTGCACACTTTGCGATCCAGCGAGTTGCGCACCACGGCGGCAAAACGTGTGGCATCGGCAGCACGATCAGCGATCAACCACGCACCGCCCGTACCGTGCAGGCTGACCGCGGTGCCGGCCTGCTGCGCAATGCTGCCCAACTGACTGACCGCACGACCCGAGCCGCGCGCCACCGCCAACGACAAACGCCGGTCAGCGAACATCGCCCAACCGGCGGCATGATTGACGCTTTCCACCAACGACACCGCACCGGCCGGCAAACCAGCGTCGGCCAGCGCCGGGTTTAACGCGTGAGTGACGATGGCTTGCGCGGTGCCCAAGGCATCGCTGCCAATGCGCAGCACGGCGGTGTTGCCAGTGCGCAAGACGCCGGCGGCGTCGGCGAACACGTTCGGCCGGCCTTCAAAGACAAACGCGACGATGCCCAGCGGCGAAACCACTTGTTCGACCTTCCAGCCGTCGTGCTCGACGCTGCTGATGACTTTGCCGCGCGTGGCGGCGGCATCACGCCAGGCGCGCAGGCCGGCGATCATGTCGCGACGCATGCGCTCATCGGCGAGCAGTCGGGTGGTGGAACGGCCGCGCGCCTTGGCTCGCTCGATGTCGGCGAGGTTGGCGGATTCGATCTGCGCCCAGCACGCCGGGGTTTCCAGACGTTGTGCGAACAAGTCGAAGAACTGGCTGATGGCTTCATCGGACACCGCCGACAACACGGTGAATGCCGCTGCCGCGCGCTCGATCGCCACGGACGCCGCTTGCTGATCCACCACGGGGATCAGCAGCAACTCGCCACTGACCTGCTCCACCAGCAGGTGGTCACCGGGCTGAAAGCGCGCGGCCAGTTCGGGGCTGACCACGGTGACGCGGTTACCAGCGAAAGGGATCGGCGTGCCAGCGACTAGACGTTCGAGCGCAAGAGACATGAAGCGGATTCACCATGCAGGGAGCGGCCGGAAAATGTATAGGAACAGCCTCCCCACAGGCAACACAAAACCAGTGTAGGCCTTCGCCTGCTCGCGATAGCGGTGGATCAGATACACACATGTTGACTGACACTACGCTATCGCGAGCAGGCTCACTCCTACAGGGATTGGGTTTCAGATCAAAATACTGACCAGCCAATCCTCGAACTGAGCATCTCCAACGCCGCCATCCCCGCCAGCGAGTTCCCCGCAGCATTCAATTCCGGCGACCACACGCACACCGTGAACTGCCCCGGCACCACCGCGACAATCCCGCCGCCGACGCCGCTCTTGCCCGGCAAGCCCACGCGGTAAGCGAAGTTGCCCGCCTCGTCATACAGTCCGCTGGTGGCCATGATCGAGTTGACCTGCTGGGTTTGCCGACGCGTCAGGATCTGTTCGCCGCTGTGTTTGCAATAACCGTCGTTGGCCAGAAAGCAGAACGCCCGGGCCAGATCAATGCAGTTCATGCGCAACGCGCAGTGGCTGAAATAGCTGCGCAGCACCGCTTCGACGTCGTTGTGAAAATTGCCGAACGACTGCATCAGATACGCCATCGCTGCATTGCGCGCTCGGTGTTGGTATTCGGAATCGGCGACTTTGCCGTCGATCATGATCTGCGGATTGCCTGACAGGCGCCGGACGAAGTCACGCATCGACAGGGTCGGTGCGGCGAAGCGCGACTGGTTGATGTCGCAGATCACCAGCGCACCGGCATTGATGAAGGGATTGCGTGGCCGACCGCGCTCGAATTCCAGCTGCACCAGCGAGTTGAACGGCTGCCCGGACGGCTCGTGACCGAGGCGCTCCCAGATCGCTTCGCCGGAATGATCGATCGCCTGCACCAGGCTGAACACCTTGGAAATACTCTGCACCGAGAACGGCGTCTCGGCGTCACCGGCGTAATACATCTCGCCGTCGTTGCCGTACACGGCGATACCCAGCTGATTGGCCGGCACCGTGCCGAGGGCGGGAATGTAGTCAGCCACCTTGCCCTGCCCGATCAGCGGGCGGACAGCGTCAAGAATCTCGTTCAACAGCGCTTGCATGCCGGGTTCCGAAGTCTCGCCCCATGGGATTGCGGGGACACTGGGGCTAGACGCTGCGCCCGCCCGTCGAATCACACCGGCCGGCATCGCACTGAATGTTCTAGGCTCAACCGCACATTCAAAACGGGAGAGTTCCCATGCATCTCGAAGGCTCCTGCCATTGCGGCGAGGTCACATTCAGCCTCATCAGCGCCCACCCCTACCCTTATCAACGCTGCTATTGCTCGATCTGCCGCAAGACTCAGGGCGGCGGCGGTTATGCGATCAACCTCGGCGGCGACGCGACCAGCCTCAAGGTGCGCGGGCGCAAATACATCAGCATTTATCACGCGAGGATGAAGGACGACGGCGACCAGCGCGCCCATCGCAGCAGCGCCGAACGGCATTTCTGTTCACTGTGTGGCAGCGGCTTGTGGCTGTTCAGCCCGGAGTGGCCGGAGTTGATCCACCCGTTCGCGTCAGCCATCGACACGCCGTTGCCGGTGCCACCGGAGCACACGCATTTGATGCTCGGTTCGAAAGCAACCTGGGTCGAAGTCGAGGCCAAACCGAAAGACCAACAGTTCGACGTCTACCCCGAAGAATCCATCGCCCAGTGGCATGAACGCCTCGGTTTGACCCGATAGATCCATGGCAAACCCAAATCCCTGTGGGAGCGAGCCTGCTCGCGAAGAGGCCGGGGCAGGCAACGGCATTCAATCCAGATGCGCCCAGGTCATCCGGAACGACGCCCCACCCCAAGGCGAATCACCCACTTCAACCTGCCCGCCATGGGACTGCGAGACCCGGCGCACCAACGCCAGGCCCAAACCAAAACCGCCGGTGCGGCGATCCCGGCTGGCATCCAGTCGCGAGAACGGTTCAAAGATCTTCTCCCGCCCGTCCACTGGCACGCCCGGCCCATCGTCGTTGACCCGCACTTCGTAATAATCACCGGTGCGCACCAGGGTCACTTCAACTCGCTGCTCGGCGTAGCGAATCGCGTTGCGCAGCAGATTGATCACCGCCCGCGCCATGAATCGCGGCTCGATACGCACGGTGTCGAGCCGGCAATCACCGATCAACAACTGCACCCCCGCCGCCTCTGCCTCCAGCGCGACGCTGCCGACCACGCTGTCGAGCCAATTGGCAGCCTGGATGTTTTCGCGTTTGATCACCGTCGCACCGCGCTCGAGGCTGGCGTAGGTCAGCAGTTCCGAGACCATTTCCTCGAGCTCGCCGAGGTCGGCGTACATGTCGGCAATCAGCTCTCGGTTCTGGCTGGCGTCCGGCTGCTGCTTGAGCTGATCGAGTTCAAATGACAACCGCGCGATCGGCGTGCGCAGTTCGTGGGAGACGGCGTTGGTCAGTTCACGCTGGTTGGCGATCAGGCCTTCGATGCGCGCCGCCATCAGGTTGAAATGCTCGGCCAGATCGCGGATGTTCGAGCGCTTCGACAATTGAATGCGCACCGAGAGATCGTTGTCGCCGAAACGCTCGGCCGCGAGGCGCAATTTCTCCAGATCGCGCCAGTGCGGACGCACCCAGAAAAACAGCACGATGCCGATCAGCACGGCAATCATCAGATAGGCACCGGCGATGTAGAACGGCATCAGGCTCGGCTCGGCCGGCAATCGGATGCTGAGTAATTGCGGCCCCTCGTCAATCGCCGAAATGTACTGGGTGTACTTGTCGCGGATCACCAGCAACCCTTGGGCCAGTTCGGCCTTTTCCTCGTCACTCAGGGCGAGTTCAGAAGTGTCGACCAGCGTCAGCCCCAAGCCGTAATGGGGGCGAATCGTTTCCAGCTGCTTTTCCCGGGCCGGGCCGTCGAGGTCACGCAACTGCTGGCCCAATGTCCATGCCTGCCCGCGCACGGCCTCACGGTTGTAGTCCTGCATCTGATAATCGAGCAAGGCATCAAAGGTACGTTCGACCGTCTGCAACGCCAGCACCAGACCAATTGTCATGACCAGAAACAGGCCGAGAAATAACCGCAGCATCTACAGCTCCCACGCGAACGGATTGAACAGATAACCCTTGCCCCACACGGTCTTGATACACATCGGCTCGCGGGGGTTGTCTTTGAGTTTGTTGCGCAACTTGCTGATGTACACGTCGACGCTACGGTTTAGGCCGTCGAAGGCGATCCCGCGCATGCGATTGAGGATGTCATCACGCGACAGGACCTTGCCGGCGGCGCTGGCCAGCAACCACAGCAGTTCGAACTCCATGGTGGTCATTTCGATGACCTCGCCCGCCAGCCGCACTTCCCGACAACTGCGGTCAACGCTCAACTGGCCAAACTCCATAAAACTCACCACGTTGCTGTCCGGCACCTGGCGCCGTTGCAGCGCCCGCAGCCGGGCCAGCAACACCGGCGGCTTGATCGGTTTGATCACGTAGTCATCGGCACCGGATTCCAGCCCGAGAATGTGGTCGAGATCGTCTTCCTTGGCGGTCAGAATCACGATCGGCGTGTCCGACACACTGCGAATCTCGCGGCATACGTGCAAACCACTCTGCCCCGGCAGCATCAGGTCGAGCACCACGACTTTCGGCTTGAATTCCAGAAAGGCCGCCACGGCCAGATCGCCGCGCAGCACGGTGCGCACTTCGTAGCCGTGTTGTTCGAGAAAGTGGGCGATCAACGCCGCGAGGCGCTCATCGTCTTCCACCAGCAGGACTTTGCCAAAACCCAGGTTATCCATAACGCCCGTCTGCCACCCATGTGTGAAGTGGCCGGCATTATGGCGGCAATCGCGCTGAAGACGATTGCTTCAGGCAGCAAAAACCGGCCACAAGGGCCGGTTTTCAGTGATGTTTCATACTCTTAAGAGTTTTTAACATTCAAACGCAAAAGATCGCAGCCTTCGGCAGCTCCTACAGGGAAACGCATTTCCAAGTGTAGGAGCTGCCGAAGGCTCGGGCCGCGTTCGGACGATCTTTTGATCTTTAAGTGTTGGCAGGCACACCGCTGTGAAAGCGGAACTCTTCGTCCGGCGACTCGATCAGTTCCTGCTCGGCGGCACGGACCTTGTCGATGACCTGGGCAATATCCTTCGCATCACCGTACTGATAGGCCAGCTTCAGATACCCCTGAAAATGCCGCGCCTCGCTTTTCAGCAGGCCAAAGTAGAACTTGCCGAGTTCTTCGTCCAAATGCGGCACCAGCGCTTCGAACCGCTCGCAACTGCGCGCTTCGATAAACGCGCCGACCACCAGCGTATCCACCAGTTTTACCGGCTCGTGGCTGCGCACCACTTTGCGCAAACCCGAGGCATAACGACCGGCGTGGAGCTGGCGCAGTTCGATCTTGCGCCGTTTCATGATGCGCATGACCTGCTCGTGGTGCACCAGTTCTTCCCGGGCCAGACGCGACATCATGTTGATCAGGTCGACGTGGGAATGGTACTTGGCAATCAGGCTCAGGGCAGTGCTGGCAGCCTTGAACTCGCAGTTCTTGTGGTCGATCAGCAGGGTTTGCTGATCGGCCAGTGCGGCCTGAACCCAGGCGTCGGGGGTGCGGCAGCCAAGGAATTCGTGGATTTCGGGAAGGATCATGGGGCTCACGGTAAAAGGTGTTCGAGCGAAGGGCGCCGATTATACCGGCCTGTCCGCAGACCACCAGCGGCTGGCGTTGATATGCATCAAGTCGCGCACGATCGGGCAGCAACTATAGTTGTGCAACGCCGTGCCTTTTCTTTGCTGGAGACTCCGCTCATGCAAGCCATTCGCAGCATTCTGGTGGTCATCGAACCCGAACATTCGGAAAGCCTGGCGCTCAAGCGCGCCAAGTTGATCGCGGGCGTGACCCAGGCCCATCTGCACCTGCTGGTGTGCGACAAGAAGCACGATCACGCCGGCATGCTCGGCGTGCTCAAAGCCGCGCTGCTCGAAGACGGCTACAGCGTGACCACCGAACAGGCGTGGAACGAAAGCCTGCATGAAACCATCATCGATGTGCAGCAGGCCGAGGGTTGCGGGCTGGTGATCAAGCAGCACTTCCCTGACAGCTCGCTGAAAAAAGCCCTGCTGACCCCGGCGGACTGGAAGCTCTTGCGCCACTGCCCTACCCCGGTGCTGTTGGTGAAAACCGCAGGTTCGTGGAAAGACAAAGTGATTCTGGCGGCGGTGGACGTCGGCAATGCCGATGGCGAACACCGGCACCTGCACACGACGATCATTGATCACGGCTATGACATTGCCAGTCTGGCCAAGGCGCATCTACATGTGATCGCGGCGCATCCATCGCCGATGCTGTCAGCAGCGGACCCGACGCTGCAACTGAGTGAAACCATCGAAGCGCGCTATCGCGAGCAATGTCGGGCGTTTCAGGCGGAATTCGATGTCGATGATGAGCATCTGCACATTGAGGAAGGTCCGGCGGATGTGTTGATTCCGTTTATGGCGCACAAGCTGCAGGCGGCGGTGACCGTGATTGGCACCGTGGCGCGGACCGGGCTGTCAGGGGCATTGATCGGCAATACCGCGGAAGTGGTGCTGGATGCGCTGGAGAGCGATGTACTGGTGCTCAAGCCGCAGGAGGTTGAGGATCATCTGGTGGAGTTGGCGGTGAAGCACTAAGGATTGCGGTGCCTGAACCGGCCCCTTCGCGAGCAAGCTCGCTCCCACAGGGGTACGCATTCCAAATGTAGGAGTGAGCCTGCTCGCGATGGCGGTGTATCGGCCGAAGACTATGTTGAATGTACCGGCCCCATCGCGAGCAGGCTCACTCCTACAGGGGTACGCATTCCAAATGTGGGAGCGAGCTTGCTCGCGAAGCTTTCAGGCGCCAAAGGCGTCTTTAAGGAAACCGGGGGCGATGTAGCGCTGATAGTGCGCTTCCGACAGCAGGAAGAATTCCCGATCAATGGCGTCACGCAATTCCGGCAGGTTCCAGTCGCGAAACTCCGGCAGCAGCACCATCCCGTACGCTTCCAGATTAATGATCACCCGCGCACCCCGGGCAATCAGCTGATACGCCCAGCAATATTCCGACTGATGCGGCACGAAGCGGATCTTGCGCTGTTCCAGCTGCTCACGCAGACGCGCGGAATCGAAAATCTCGACCTTGCCTGCCATCACTTGTGACAGCAATTGCTCCAGACGCAGCCACACCGCGCGCTTTTCCTCCTCGTTGTATCCATTCCAGTGGATCACTTCGTGGTGGAAACGCTTGCAGCCACGGCACACCAGATCACCGTAAACAGTGGAGCAGAGGCCGACGCAGGGAGTCTTGATGGTCTGATTGGGCATAAGATAGGCAAAACACTGAAACGCGGAACAGGTCGGCATGTTAGCCCTTTGTCGGGCATTGATCACCCCTCAAACATCAGGGTCTCAGCCGTACTGAGTGTTTGACCCAGCCGCGCGCATTGCCACGAAAGTCCAATAGAGCGCGACTTACCTTTAAATTTTTTTTGCCGTAGAATCAGCCAGCCTTTTAAGGCGCCAATGTCCGTTAGAAGCTGTTTTCAAAGCGTCACGAGCACAGTCGTTCCTTCAGAGCGGTGTTGGCGAGGGATTTTTCCAGCGGGGAAAAATCCAGCGCCAACCCTCATCAGCTCCCCGTTCTGCAGGCGTAAAACTTTGAAAGCAGCTTCTGTAAGGAATTGCCGGTAATTCTGGCCGAACGACCCACAACGTCGTGAGGAGCATGAGTACGGCAATTTCGGGATGAGCGTCCCGGACACCCATTTGGGACCACTGATGAGGGTAATAACTGTGCTTGAAGCCTACCGCAAACATATCGAAGAGCGTGCAGCCCTGGGTATCGTTCCCCAGCCGCTTAACGCCGAACAAACAGCAGGCCTGGTCGAGCTGCTGAAAAACCCTCCGGCTGGCGAAGAAGAATTTCTCGTTGACCTGATCACCAATCGTATTCCACCAGGCGTGGACGAAGCCGCTTACGTTAAAGCCGGTTTCCTGTCTGCGCTGGCCAAGGGCGAAGTGTCCTCCCCGCTGCTGGACAAAAAGCGCGCTGTAGAACTGCTCGGCACCATGCAGGGCGGCTACAACATCGTCACTCTGGTTGACCTGCTGGACGACGCCGAGCTGGCGCCAGTCGCTGCCGCGCAACTCAAGCACACCCTGCTGATGTTCGATGCGTTCCACGACGTCGCCGAAAAAGCCAAGAACGGCAACGCTCACGCTAAAGCCGTGCTGCAATCCTGGGCTGACGGCGAGTGGTTCAAGAACCGTCCGACCCTGGCCGACAAGATCAGCCTGCGCGTGTTCAAGGTTACCGGCGAAACCAACACCGACGACCTCTCTCCTGCTCCTGATGCCTGGTCGCGTCCAGACATCCCGCTGCACGCCCTGGCCATGCTGAAAATGGCCCGTGACGGCATCGTTCCTGATCAGCAGGGCGCCATCGGCCCGATGAAGCAGATCGAAGAAATGCGCGGCCAAGGCTTCCCGATCGCCTACGTCGGTGACGTGGTCGGTACCGGTTCGTCGCGTAAATCGGCCACCAACTCGGTGCTGTGGTTCTTCGGCGACGACGTTCCTTACGTGCCGAACAAGCGCGCTGGCGGTTTCTGCTTCGGCAGCAAAATCGCTCCGATCTTCTACAACACCATGGAAGATGCCGGCGCCCTGCCAATCGAGTTCGACGTTTCCAACATGAACATGGGCGACGTGATCGACCTGTACCCGCATGCTGGCAAAGTCTGCAAACACGGCACCGACGAAGTCCTGACCACCTTCGAAATGAAAACCCCGGTGCTGTTGGACGAAGTCCGTGCCGGCGGCCGTATCCCGTTGATCATCGGCCGTGGCCTGACCGAGAAGGCTCGCGCCGAACTGGGTCTGCCACCATTCGACCTGTTCAAGAAGCCTGATGCACCGATCGAAAGCACCAAGGGTTACACCCTGGCGCAGAAAATGGTCGGCAAGGCTTGCGGTCTGGCAGAAGGCAAAGGCATCCGTCCTGGCACCTACTGCGAACCGAAAATGACCACCGTCGGTTCTCAGGACACCACCGGTCCAATGACCCGTGACGAACTGAAAGACCTGGCGTGCCTGGGCTTCTCGGCTGACCTGGTGATGCAGTCCTTCTGCCACACCGCGGCGTATCCGAAGCCGATCGACGTGACCACCCACCACACCCTGCCTGACTTCATCATGACCCGCGGCGGCGTTTCCCTGCGTCCGGGCGACGGCATCATCCACTCGTGGCTGAACCGCATGCTGCTGCCAGACACCGTCGGTACCGGTGGTGACTCGCACACCCGTTTCCCGATGGGCATTTCGTTCCCGGCCGGTTCCGGTCTGGTTGCGTTTGCGGCGGCCACCGGCGTTATGCCGCTGGACATGCCGGAATCGATCCTGGTGCGCTTCAAAGGCAAAATGAAACCTGGCATCACCCTGCGTGACCTGGTTCATGCCATTCCGTACTTCGCTATCCAGAACGGTCTGCTGACCGTCGAGAAGAAAGGCAAGAAAAACGCCTTCTCCGGCCGCATCCTGGAAATCGAAGGTCTGGAAGGTCTGACCCTGGAGCAGGCGTTCGAACTGTCCGACGCCTCGGCCGAACGTTCGGCTGCCGGTTGCACCATCAAGCTGTCGAAAGAGTCGATTACCGAGTACCTGAACTCCAACATCACTCTGCTGCGCTGGATGATCGGCGAAGGCTACGGCGATGCGCGTACCCTGGAACGTCGTGCTCAAGCGATGGAAGCCTGGGTTGCCAACCCGGAACTGATGGAAGCCGATGCCGACGCCGAATACGCCGAAGTCATCGAAATCGATCTGGCCGACATCAGCGAGCCTGTACTGTGCGCGCCGAACGATCCGGACGACGCCCGTCTGCTGTCCAGCGTTGCTGGCGAGAAGATCGACGAAGTGTTCATCGGTTCGTGCATGACCAACATCGGTCACTTCCGCGCTGCCGGTAAGTTGCTGGATCAGGTCAAGGGTCAGCTGCCAACCCGTCTGTGGCTGTCGCCGCCGACCAAAATGGATGCTCACCAACTGACCGAAGAAGGCTACTACGGCATCTACGGCAAGGCTGGCGCACGCATGGAAATGCCAGGCTGCTCGCTGTGCATGGGTAACCAGGCACGTGTAGAGCCGAACGCGACCGTTGTGTCGACGTCGACCCGTAACTTCCCGAACCGTCTTGGCGACGGCGCGAACGTCTACCTGGCTTCGGCTGAGCTGGCGTCCGTGGCTTCGATCCTGGGTCGCCTGCCGACCGTCGAGGAGTACATGGAATACGCTGGCAAGATCGACAGCATGGCGGCCGATATCTACCGCTACCTGTCCTTCGACCAGATCGCCGAGTTCCGTGAAGCTGCTGCGAACGCCAATATCCCGGTCGTTCAAGCCTAACGTTACAACGCACTGAAAAACGCCGCCCATCGTGAGATGAGCGGCGTTTTTTTATGCCTTGGGGTTTAGTGTAAGGGCTTGCTGCACGGCGCCATCGACGCTCAAACCGCTGAGGATTACAGCGTTGGCTTGTACTTCAGGCAAGGCGTCCAACACCGTCAGCGCTTCATGCTTGAGCCGCGCGAGAATCAATCGCTTGCCTTCCTGATGCACCCGCAGAAAAAACTCCTGCATCGCCTCAATACTGGTGCCATCCAGGTCTGGCGTCTCCTCAAGGCTCAGAATCACCGTGTGCACCGGCACCTCTGCATGGCGTATCAACCGTAGCGCCGCCCCCAGAATTCGTTCAACGTTGGCAAAAAACAACGCTTCACTCGGCCGAATAATCAGTACACCGGGCTCCGCTTGCGCAATGGGATGACGCTGCACATCGACAAAATCGTGCCCGCCATCAATCCGCCCTAACACTTGAATGTCCGCTGCCGACATCTGCTTGAGCATCAACAGCACACTGATCGCCACTGAGACCAGCAAGCCGTCCAGCACGCCCAAGAGCAGCACCGCCGAGACTGCGCAGATCACCAGCACACGATCCCGGCGCCAGATGAAGTAGCGGCCCAGCGGCTGCAGACTCAAACCGCGACCCAACGCATGCATGACAATCGCGGCAAGAATCGGCTCCGGCGTCAGGGCAATCCACGGCAACACCGTCAGCACGATGATCAACACCACCAACGCCGCCACGCCGCCAGCCCAGCGTGACGTCGCCCCCGCCGCTTCATTGGCCGAGGTCGCCGAGTACCCTGCCCCGGCCGGCATGCCATGAAACAACCCGGAGAGCAGGTTCGACGCTCCCAGTACCAACAGGTCGCGGTTTGAGCTGACCCGGTCGCCATGCTTGAGTGCATAGGCACTGATCGAGCCGTAAGACTCCGCATACAGAATCATCACCAGCGCAAACCCCACCTCTCCCAGCCGCAGCCAGTCAGCGAACGGCAGCGCCGGCAGGTTGGGGACTTCCAGGCTGAGGTCGATAATGCCGATCATCTTCACGCCGTACGCCGGCAGATTCAGCCATTGGCCGGCGGCGATGCCAATCACCACCACCAGCAACCCCCCGGGCACCCGCGGGAATCGCGAGAACACGCCGAGCAATACCAGCGCTACGGCAGCGACACACGCAGCCGGCCAGTTCCATTGCGGCAGCTGTTCAAGCAGTTGCGGGGCGAAGCGCACCAGATTGGCGTCGGTCAGATGCACGCCGACCACACTGGCGACCTGCTTGAGAATGATGGTCAGCGCCAGACCAAAGGCGAAACCACGCAAAACCGGTTTGGCGATGAAGGACGTAACACTGCCGAGGCGAAAGATCCCGGCCAGCAAAAACAAAGCGCCTGTGACCAATACCAGACCGACCGCCAGGGTGGAACGCAGCTGCGGATCGCCATTGGCCAGCGTCGCCGTCGCTGCCGCCAGCACTGCGGCTGAAGACGAAGTCGCCGACACGATGGCAAAGCGACTGGTGCCAAACAGTCCGTAACACAGCAGACCGGCAAACAGGGCGATTACCCCGGCCTGAGGCGCCAGGGCGGCGATGGTCGAATACGCCACCGCTTCGGGCAGCAAGAGGCCGGCTATCGATAGGCCGGCGAGCACATCCTGCCAGCGATGGGTTTGTTGAACCGGTTGCGGGGCGCTCGACAATCCACTGTCTCCAGACGAAAAAAAGCCGCTGCATACACCGTATGCAGCGGCCACTGTAGCTGAGTCTCTGGCGTTTTGGCTTACGCCGTCAGCGAATAAATCAGCGCCGAAATCGCCACCAGACCGACTGCGGTGACAAACACATTGGACGCCTGCCCACGATAACGCGCCATTGCCGGCACCTTGCGAATGGCATACATCGGCATCAGGAACAGAATCGCCGCAATCACCGGGCCGCCGATCGTTTCGATCATGCCCAGAATGCTCGGGTTCAGGGTCGCTACGATCCAGCACACCACCAGCATGAACGCCGCCACAATACGGTCCAGCGACTTGGCGCCCGGACGTTTGCCACTCTTGACGATCAGACCTTTGAGGCCTTCGCTGGCACCGATGTAGTGACCGAGGAACGACTTGGAGATCGCCACAAACGCAATCAACGGTGCTGCGAAAGCGATGGTCGGATTGCTGAAGTGGTTGGCCAGGTACGACAGGATCGACAGGTTTTGCGCCTTGGCCTCGGCCAGTTGTTCCGGCGTCAGGGTCAGCACGCAGCTGAACACAAAAAACAGCACCATCGCCACCATCAACAGGTGCGCGCGGGACAGGATCTGCGAGCTGCGCTCTTCAGCGTGGACACCGTAACGACGCTTCTGATCGACCGCAAACGCCGAAATGATCGGCGAATGGTTGAACGAGAACACCATCACCGGAATCGCCAGCCACAGTGTATGCAGCAACGCCGACGGCGCTGGCACGTGCGAAGCGGTGGCGAGAATGCCGCCGTTCCAGTGCGGAATCAGGTACACCGCGAGGAACAGCAACGCGACGATAAACGGGTAAACCATCAGGCTCATCGCCTTGACGATCGCCTGCTCACCGCAACGCACCACGGCCAGCAGACCGAGGATCAGCACGAACGACAGCAGCGCACGCGGTGGCGGCGTGATGTGCAGTTGATGCTCGAGGAAACTGGCGACCGTATTGGTCAGACCGACGCTGTAGATCAGCAGGATCGGGAAAATGGCGAAGAAGTACAGCAAGGTAATCAGCGCGCCGGCCTTGATGCCGAAATGCTGCTCGACCACTTCCGTGATATCGGCGCCTTCGCGACCGGAAAGCACGAAACGGGTCAGGCCACGGTGGGCGTAGAACGTCATCGGAAACGCCAGCAGCGCGAGGATCACCAGCGGCCAGAAGCCACCCAGACCTGCGTTGATCGGCAAAAACAGGGTGCCGGCGCCGATGGCCGTCCCGAACAGTCCCAACATCCAGGTGGTGTCCTGGCGATTCCAGCTCGAAAGTTCAGCGGGTGCTGCTGCATCAAAGCGCTCTTCGACGCTATTGGCCTGATCATTCATCCGGTCGGATCTCCGCATTCCGGTCACTTGCCACTCGGTCAGGACGCGTCGGAAAAAACCGACAGACATGCTCCGGCCGAAACAGGGGCGCGATTCTCCGCGATAAATGAGCAGAAGCAAAGACTTAGCTGAGGAATGGTTGTGCGGAGCAGATCCGTTTGGCGTCGTTTTCTGGAAATTATCTGTCGTAAACAGGTATTCATGATGTCGTTAATAGGCACATGCAAGGGTATTCAGAGGGTTCGAGCCAACACCATCACGAAAGCGATCCCCACCGCGCCCATCAACATTCCAAGGCTAAACAGCAAAACCGTTTCACGCCTTTCGGCTTTGCGAAAGGGCTTCATGGCTTCTCTGAACTCAAACTCCTCTTGATACAGTCGGTCTATCCTGGCTCTGCTTTCCTCTTTGCTCATACTGCCCCCTTCCCTTTTTTGGTGCTCTGAATCAACACGTATGCGCAACGGCGACCTGCTGCGCGCTCTTACAGCTTCAAATACAGCCCAACGGCGGTAGCAATTGCAGTTAATGCCCCAGCCCCCACCACAAGGGGATACAAGAAAGTCTCAAGTTTCAGTTTTGCTTCCTCCGCCAAAAGCTTGCGCCTCTTCGCGCCGAGCTTTTGGGTTTCCGTTTGTAGCCTTTCGAGCTCCACATTTTTGTGGTCATCAAGATGCATGAACCTTCCTTGGCTGCTGACAGTTAACGCTCGGGAAGCTTTTCCATCCTGGACCACCTCCCATTGCTGCCCCATGATTTCGCGTTAACCGTCTGCCCGATAGCAGATGGCTCCGCCAAATGCGTAGGTAAAATCCGCGAGTTTCGTAGGTAGCCTCATACAAAAACAGCAAAGAGGTCTTCACCCCACACTTTCAATTTGCTTGATATGTTCTAGCGTGAATGAGTCCCCTCCCCCCGGAGTTTCTGCCCATGCCCCTCGTTCGCGTCGACATCAAACAAAACCCCGACCCCACTTTCGCCAAACGCATCGGTGAGCAGATCTATTCCGCCCTGCGCAGTTGTATCGATGTGCCGGAGCACGACAACTTCCAGATCCTCACCGAGCACGATAGCCAGCACTTCGTCTACGACCCGCAGTATTTGGGAATCCAGCGCAGCGATGGCGTGGTGTTCATTCAGATCACCATCAGCGAAGGGCGCTCGGTAGAGAAAAAACAGTTGCTGTTCAAAACCATCGCCGAAAGCCTGCACACCCAGCTGGCGGTGCGCCTTGAAGACGTCTTCATCAATCTGGTGGAGGTGAAAAAAGAGAATTGGTCATTCGGTAACGGCATTGCGCAATACGTCACTTGAGCGGGTGATTGACAGCCCGGCATCGGCGCCAGCATGATCGGCCCCATGAACATTCGCGCGCTACAACTCACCCGCACCACCACGACCGCCACCGGCGGGCCGTGGTGTTTGTGCGTGAGGTAAACCCAGCGCAGCAAACACAGGGCCCCGCCAGCAATGGACGGGGCCTTGTTGTTTCTCCCGTCCGTGCGGCATCTGCAGCACTCAAGGAGAAGCACCATGCCCGCAGCACTGTTGATCATCGATATGCAGGTCGGTTTGTTCCTCGGTCCGGAAAAGCCACACGACGGCGAACGGATTCTGGCCAACATCCAGCGCCTGATCGCTCAGGCGCGTGCCAGTCAAGTACCGATCTTCGCCGTACGCCACACAGGCCCGGAAGGCTCACCGATTGCCGCCGGCAGTCCATTCTGGCAATTGCTGCCAGCGCTTGAACTGGACCCGGAGATCGACACCCTCTTCGACAAATCCCGCCCCAATGCTTTCCAGGGCACCGAGCTCGCGCGGCAGCTCGACGCTGCCAATGTCGAGGACCTTTATCTGGTCGGCATGAAAAGCCAGTTCTGCATCGACAGTACCTGCCGCAGCGCTGCAGATCTGGGCTTCAAACCCGTGCTGGTCGCCGATGCCCACACCTGCATGGCCACTGCCGCACTAGCGGCTGAATCGATCATCAACCATCACAACGCAACCCTCGGTGCCGCCTTCGCACGATTAATCGACAGCGCTGAAGTGACGTTTTAAAGAAATACTCCCTGAAATCGACGCAACTTCGTTTGCTGTGGTTGCGTCAACCAGGGATTTGTAACCCTTTCTTCCATCCTACAAAGGCGTGTAATCCGCCAATCTAAATCTCGACATTAATTACAGACCCCCCCCACAAACAGGCCATCCATGGTCAAAATTTCAGAACAGTCCTACAACTAAAAACACCCAAAACAACCTCAACAAAATATTACCAAAAACCAAATAAAAGACATTTGTTACAAGCAACTACTCAGCCATTGAACAATATTCAAAACCCGGTCTATATTTTTCACGCCCTGAATTCAAATGACTAATAGCAAGCCACCTTTAAAGTTTGACCAAGAGGACACCACATGCAAAAAAACATGATGACCGGTTTATTGTTGGCCGCGCTGCTTGCACCGTTCGCCAACAGCAACGCCGATGTCCGCGAACTGGCTTCCTCGCCCCGATGGCTGACCACCAAGGTCTACATTGACGGCGCCCCTGAAACAGACGTCAAAGCGAAGTATCCCGGCGTCGTGGGTATTTCGACGTGGGATCCCGAGCGTAATCGATATGAGTTTTTTTACCCCGATACCGGCGAGTCAAAGTACAACAGCGGTGGCGGCGGTTATTTCTTTGTCACCGGCGATCAGCAACAGCACATTCTTGTACCTGATGTAGGCCCTACCAAAACAATCGTCAGGCAGCTGGAAACATTAACCAACAATGAATTCACCTATTCTCGGGAAGTGCCTCGCGACATGCTCGACAACAACCCGCTCGTGCGCATTCATGTCGTTCATGCACCGTACACCGGAAACGTGGAAACCAAGTCTGCCATCAAACAATAAGCCAGGAGTTCATTATGCAAAAGACACTTAAAACCCTACTGATGTCGACGTTGCTTGTCTCCTCGGTGTATTGCGCCGGGGTCAGTGCGCAAGCCGCCACCCAACCCGCCAAACATGCAGTTGCCACCGCCGACAACGCGATGATGCTGACCGTGTTTCTGAAACATGATCAGACCCGCCCCTTGAGCGAGCTCAAGGCCCAGCTTACGCAACAAGGCTTCTACAAAACCTTTCCCCCGGCCGGGGTTGAAGTGGTGAGCTGGAACATCATGATGGGCATTGGCCAAGTGGTAACGGTGCGCTTCCCAGCCTCGCGGTTGGCAGAAGTCAACCTCGCCCTGGAAAACACCGCGTGGGGCAGTTATCGCACCGAGTTCTATCCGACCTACGATTTCAAGCCGATAGCCCTGGCGGAACAAACCAAAGCCCACGCCAACCAGTGATGCCGACAGCACAGCGGATCACCGGTGTGCTGCCAACCCTTGCTTCTTGCCCGAAGCCGTCCAGAATCAAAGCACCACTGCGTGAATGACAACGATTGCCAAGCCGCTGCGGATTCAGCACTCTGAAATCCTTTTCGCGACCCACCCGCCGACGATCACAGGAGCCGCGCAATGCCCGCAACCGTTCTGGTACTGGTTGAAACCATCAATGACTATTTGCCTATTCTCGAACATCAGGGTTTTCACCTG
Organism: Pseudomonas sp. AIG; assembly: GCF_977020205.1. NCBI lineage: Bacteria > Pseudomonadati > Pseudomonadota > Gammaproteobacteria > Pseudomonadales > Pseudomonadaceae > Pseudomonas > Pseudomonas sp. AIG. The sequence goes on from NZ_CDROCK010000005.1 coordinate 131,413, forward strand.
ATCCTCGCCCCCACGCCAGCCGAACGTGCGCAGGCCATCGCCACCCACGGCAGCCGCATCGATGCGGTGCTGACTCGTGGTCCGTTGGGTCTGACCGCCGATGAAATCGCCGCCCTGCCCGCGCTGAAAATCATCACGGTGATCGGCGCCGGTTACGAGCACGTCGACCTGCAAGCCGCCAGCAACCGTGGTATCACCGTCACCAATGGCGCCGGGGTCAACGCTTCGTCGGTGGCCGACCATGCGATGGCGATGCTGCTGGCGCTGGTGCGGGATATCCCGCGTTGTGACGCTGCGGTACGCCGTGGTGAATGGCCGAAGATCATGCGCCCGTCGCTGGCCGGCAAACGCCTGGGGATTCTCGGGCTGGGCGCCGTGGGCATGGCGATTGCCAAACGCGCCAACCTCGGCTTCGACATGGAGATCAGCTATCACAGCCGCCAGGTGCGCAGCGACGTGCCTTACGCGTTTTGCTCAACGCCCACCGAACTGGCGCGCGCGTCGGACTTCCTGATCGTGGCCACGCCTGGCGGCATCGGCACACAGCACCTGGTCACCCGCCCGGTGCTGGATGCGCTCGGGCCGAAGGGCTTTATCGTCAACATTGCCCGCGCCAGCGTGATCGCCACCGCCGACCTGATCACCGCCCTTGAACAACGCCGGATCGCCGGCGCCGCACTGGATGTGTTCGACCACGAGCCGCAAGTGCCGGATGCACTGAAAACCCTCGGCAACGTGCTGCTGACGCCACACGTCGCCGGTCTGTCACCGGAGGCGACGCAAGGCACAGTGGAACTGGTCGGCAAGAACCTCGTGGCATTCTTCTCGGGCGAACCGGTGCTGACGCCCATCGCCCTGCCACCGAAACTCAACAACCAGCGCGTGCACTAAAGCACGCCAAGCAACGTCCACAAACGCCGCGACTCGGCGTCGGCGCTGATCAACTCGCCGAGTAACTCGCTCAACGGTTTGTTGCCCCACTCGACCCCGCGCCGGATCAGATACGGTACCGGGCTGTGAGGTTCGGTGCGGGCCAGGTATTCGGCGATCAGCAACAATTGCCGGTACGCTTCCTCGCGGCTGGCCGGTTCGCGAAACACCTGGGCCACTGGCGCTGGCTCTTCAGAAAGCGTCATGGCGACGGCGGCTTCGACCACCGGTGCCGGCGATGCCGGTTGTTGTGGGTGCATGGCGATAAACTCCTGAACCAACGTCAGCAGCGCTTGAATGATGTCCTGCAAGGGGTGCAATCCCGGGCCTTGATCCCCCAGATAAGCGTCGCTCCAGCGTTCGAGCCGCTGCAGGTGCTGCAGGCTCAACAGCAGATTGCCCTGAGTGCGCAGCCAGAATGCCAGCGGCGTGGCGCGGACCTGATCACTGAGTTTTTTCTGTTCGTGGCGCGCGGTTTCCGCCGAACTCTTGGCGTTCTTGCTGTCGTTGGCCTGCACCTGCTGAATCTGCAAACGCCGCCAGATTCCCAGGGTATAGGTTTCGAAATCGCTGTTGCGAGTGCCGAACAACGGCACGCGAGTAAGCAACACTTCACTGTAACGCCGCACCATCCACTCCAGCGGAATCACCCGCCACGACTGATCGCCGTCCTCGGCTTGCGGGTGCAGGTGCTCGGGGAAGCGCTCACATAAACCGGCGATCAGCGCCAGGGTGCCGGGCAGTCCGTCCAGCGCTTGCAGGTGCAGCCATGCCTCGCCGAGCCAGGCGCTGAGCATCAAATCCTTGCTGCGTTCGAGCAATAACGCCGTGGTGAGTTTCTCGACTTCCGGCCAGTTCGCCCGTTTCAGTGTCGACTGCCAGACCCCGGTTGGCAGGCTGGCATCGTCCTCGCGGCGCAAATCACGCAACTGATCGAACTCACGTTCATAACGCAAATCGACGCCGCACGGCGCATCCACGCTGATCGGCGCGAGCAGTTGATCAATCGGCTCTGGCAAAGGGGTCGATGGCAGGCTCACAAGCCCTCCTTCTGCGGCTCAAGGGCGGCGGTGGTGCCGGTCACCTGAAACGGTGAACGCGGCGCACGGGTGGGCAACGGTGCAATCGACAGCGGCAATTTCGACCCCTGGCTCATCAATGACAGGCGCACGAACATCCGTGTGAATTCACTGGTGACGCTGTCGGTCGAGGCGGTGACCGGCAGGCGCAGGGTCAGTGGAAAATCGGTGTAATCCATGCTCGGCTGACGCTGCACCGAAAAATGCGCGCGCATCAACCGCAGCAGCGACCACGGCCCACCGTACTCCCAACCGGCTTCCAGATCGCGGACCACCAGATTCGGTTGCAGCGGGTCGTTGACCGGCCGCTCCTTGCCGTTGCGCGCCCAGCGCAAAGTCAGGCGAACCGGCTGGCCAACCCTCCAGCGCAGGTTCGCTTGTTCGGCAGCAACCGGATAATTGATCTGTTGACTGCCGGCGAGCAAGCCCCAGGCAATCACTTGATCGGCGCCCTTCTCGTCATCGCGATCGGTGCGCCAGCGCACGTCCAGCTCCACGCCGAGAATGCCGCTCTTGTCCCGGACGAACAGCGGCGTCAGCCAAGTGCTGGCCTGCTTCAGGCGATTGAGAAAATCTTCTGCTGCCAGCCGCTCCGGGGTCTGACTCAGTACCAGACCGGCCTGCGCCACCGGCAAGCGTTTTTCAATGATTTCGAGGAAATGCTGCACCCGCGCCGGGTCAGCGTCCTGCGCCTGTACCCCGTTGGCGAACGGGAAGCGATCCGCCAGATACTGATTGAAGTAATTGGCCAGCTCATTCCATGCGGCCGCCGCCTGCTGCTGTTGCAGGAACTGGCAGCGCTGCATGGCCGACTGCTGCAACTCCACCGCCCGCATGGCCAGCGTGCCGCGCCCGCCCGCGACGTTGGCGGTCTGCAACATCTGTATGCAGGAACCGGTGTCCATCTCGACGAAATCACGGCTGACCAACTGCTCGATCTGCGCCGGCGAACTGGCCGGGTTGGCGTCCTTGTATTTGAGCAGTTCATCGTTGAGCGCGCTGAACTGCGTCACCCGTTCGTAATCCAGCGCCGAGAGATTGCCCTGCTGGGTCATCAGCCACTGCAGCGCCGAATGGCGCCGTTCAGTGATGCCAAGCATGGTGTTGAACTGCTGCTTGAGGCTCAGTTTCAAGTCTTGCACATCGTTGGCGCCGTAGAGTTGCAGGCCAAGGTTTTTCGAGCCATCCCACTGACTGATTTCGGTACGTCCGCCGAATAACGGTTGCGCGGTGATTTCATCGAGACCGCCGACAATCTGCGCCATGGCACGACGGTTCAGCGCGGCTTGCAGGCGTACGGCGAGGTCATTGCGGTGCACCTCGACGAAGGCTTTTTGCAGGGCCATGGCCTGCTCCGCCTGCACGTTGAAAACCGCATACGGATGGGTCTGGTCGTTGTGATCCTTGAGGCTCAGCCACATCGCTTGCGCCGCCGCACTTTCGGCGGTTTGCAACAGCGCCTCGCGATACGCCGGCGGGATGCGCGGCAGTTCTTCGGCGATGTAACTTTTGTAGCTGGCGTAGTAGTTCAGCGAGGTATTGAGATCGTCACCGTCCACGGTCTGGCCTTGCAGGTTGACGTTATCCTGACTGGCGCGCAGGGCAATGGACACAAAGTCGCGCTTGAACAAGGCGTGCACGGCGTTGTTGAGCTTGACCACTTGATCTTGCAGCGCCAGTTGCCCGCTGCCCTGCTGGATCAGCAGGTTGCCGCGCGAGCCAACCTGAGCAATCCACTGGTCGCGAAAACTCTGCTGCAACTTGCTCGCCTGCTGATCCAGTTGCTGTTCGACGCCTGGGCCGAGCAAACTGCTCTTGCGCACTTTTTCGAGGAAGTCGCGATACCCCGGCACCAGTTCCTGGCCCTTGCCGCGACTCCAGGTCGAATTGGTCAGGGCAATCGCAGCCTGCAAATCTTCGATCAGCGCCCGCAAGTCTTCCAGCTCGCGCAAGCTATTGCCGCTGCCAACCTCCAGTTGCTCCAGATGCAGCTTGAGGTAACCGGCCTTGCTGACAAAGTTGTCGGCAAGGAAGTACTGATCGAGCCAACGCTCCATCAGCCCGGAAAAATTGCTTTCGATCAGCGGACGCTCAACACTCAGGTCCAGCGCTTGCAGGTCGCCGCCATTGCCCGACGCCAACAAGCGGTTGTAGAACGCGGCATAGGGCAACGCGCCGGCATTGAGGTTGAGTGACAGCGCGTTGTTGCTCAGTTGCACCAGATCCTCCAGCGGCGCGCGCTGATTGTTTTGCACCTGACTGAACAACTGGTTCTGCTGTTCCAGACGCAGTGCACGATCGACCAGGTCCGTGGCTTTCTGATAATTCTGCCACTGCGCCGGGTCCTCGCTTTCGACACTGCTGCGCCGATCGGTGGCGCGAATCGCTTTGATTTTTGTCAGTTCGCCGATGAGCAGCTCGTGCAACGGCACCAGCATGTGCCGCTGGGTGGACTGCCACACCTCCTGCTCGAGCCGTGAGTCGAAGGATGAAAACCATGAGGTCGGAAACACCAGCGAGGCGTAGCTCCAATGTGGCGCTCGCTCCAGCACCCGCCAGAAACTCTGCACATTGCGCCGGGTCGGCTCGACGCGATGGGCTTCATCGGTGACCGTCACGTAACTCTTTTGCGCACTCTGCATCAGCCGCGCGAGTTCATGCGCGTCCTTGACCGACTGCTGCCAGACCCACAGCATCGCCACCGCCCAGATCACCCCGACCACCAGCGCCACGCCGGCCGTCAGCCGCTGCCAACGCTGGCGCAAACGCAACAGCCGTGGCACGCCTTGGGCCAATCCTCGCTCACCGACCAGACGCTGGCGCCACAACTGGCGCACGAACACGCTTTGCTGCAAGCCGCTGTCGTCGGCAGAAAATCCATCCCTGGCATCGTCCGACGCCTGACTGGCGCTGAAATAGACACCGCGAAAACACGGCGCTTCACCTTGCGCGTTGCCTTGGAACACCGGCTCCAGAACACTCTGCAAACCGCGCCGCAAGCTCTCCAGACGCTCCGGCAAGGCATACAGATCGGCACTCAAATGCCCGGACAAAGTCCCGATCTCGATCACCGCTTCCGCCACCGCGCGATGAATTCGATCAAGTGCCTGATCACTCCACTGCCCTTGCCAGACGGCATCGCGTGAATAAGGCGACGACCAGCCAAAGGTGCGTTCACGCGCCTCGTCGGGCAGCGCACTGATCAGTTCCTGGAACCCCGGCAACTCCTCCAGACCGGTGACGATCACGTACACCGGCACACTCAGGCCAAACCGTTGCAGCAGATCGATGAAGCGCCGGCGCGCGGCCAGACCGAGGCTGGCAGCCTGTTCGAGATTGCCCAGGCGGCTGACCGGCACCAGCCAGACCACGCCGTCCAGCGGCCGCTTGCTGCGCAGACGCAGGATCAGACCGAGCAACCGCCACCAGCCACCGCGTTGCACATGCATGCCATCGTCGGGCAGAAACAACGCCTGCGGCACCACCAGCACGGCGCCCTCGGGGTCCGACCACCAACGGCCGAACCACGCCGGTTTGTCGGTCGGTTGCAGGCGCCATTCAGTGACCAGTTGCGTGCCCTGGGTTTCGTCGCCGAGCATCAGCAGCCATGGCATTTGATAGCGGTCGTGGCTGCCCTGCTCCTGCTCCATATGGCGGACGGCGGCGTAAAAACTGCGGATCGCGGCGCCACTCTGGGTGCGCAGCCACCACACCACTACAGCAACGATCACCAGTAACAGCAGCACCGCGCCCCCCCACGCGACAATCGTCAGGGGACTCATGAGTCCTGCTCCGCTGGCGCCACCGAGTCGGTGACTTGCAGCACCGGTTCCAGCTCTGATCGAATGTCACGCCAGAGAAACTGGCCAAGCCCGGTCAGCAACAGCACCATCGCCAGAATGCCCAGCGACAGGCGAAACCCATCCGGCAGTGCCGTGCGTACCGGCAGTTGCAGCGGTGTCACCTGCGAAGGCTGCCCCAGACGCTGACTGACATCGGCGTAACTGGCCTCGTCCTGCCAGGCAAAGGTGTACAGCGCCAACCGCCATTTCGCCAATTGCACCTGACTGTGTTCGCCACGCAAACGCCCATGGAAGCCGAGGATCAGGCACTGCAAGTACACGTTGGCGAGATCGCGGGTGGTCGGTTGCTGTTCATCGAGCAACGTTTGAATGGCCGTCGGCACTTGTTCGCCGGCCTGACGACTGGAATACAGACGCGACTCCAAGGGCTTGTCCTGCCACGCCGCTTGCCCGGGCCAGGGGGTGAACAACAAGGTTTCGTCGACCAGCGCGACGAACGCGTACACCAGTGCCTTGACCTGCTCGGTCGCCGAATCACCGACCCGCGAATAAGCGGTGCGCCACAGTCGCTGCGATGCCTGGGTAGACAGCTCGACCACGGTTTCCACGAGTGCCGTTTCGTCCTCGCTGTCCTTGGGCAATTGCACCCAGTCCTGCTGCCATTGCTGCCACGTCTGGCGGAACGCGCTGCTCAACGGTGCGTCCTGCAACCCAAGGCTTGCGGCACTTCCTTGCGACATACGGCGTTCCTTGTGTGATCAGGCGCTTTCACTGTTCTGGGCGATAAACAGCACCACTTGCCACGGACTGCTGGCCAGCTTCGCCGCGGGGGCTGCGATCATCAGCGGCAGCTGCGCGTCAAACCAGCTGCCTTCGGCCGTGACCACAAACAGCCGCGTGTCCTCGCCGACGCTGTAGGCGACCTGTTCGCTGCGGCTCATGACCTGATGCGACAAACCACTCATGCGCTGGCGGCTGAGCAGCGCAATGTGTGGCGCCGAAGCGATGATCGCGCCGCGCAACCAGTCAATCGCCGCTTGCTCACTGGCGCCGTTGGGCATGCGCAGACCGATCACCAGGCGCTGACTTGGCTGCTCGTCCGGCAGTTGAATCGAAAAGCTTTGTTCGCTGCGTTCGAACGGCAAGCTTCGGTAGCCGGCGCGGATCAGTTCGAGGGTGGTTTCCAGCCATTGCAGCACGGCGTCATAACCGCGCTGCAACTCAAGAAAATCCAGCGGTGCAAAGGCCGGCACGCCAGCCAGCGGATCCAGCGCCGACCATGCGCCGGCGAGTCCGAGCAATTGCACATACAGGGGCTGCGGATGAGCGATGCGGCTATTCAACGCGCCTTCGACTTCCGGCAGACGCGCCCACAGCGCAGTCAACTGCCGGCGGATTTCCAGCGCATCGTCCTGATTGCCGGCCTGTTGCGCCTGACGCAAGCGGCCACCGAGAAACAGACACTTCTCCCGCGCCCGCGCGCAGAGACCGGCGATGCGTCGGCCAAGCGCCGATTCCGGCAACAGCACCGCCGTCGGCGCGGTGTAAGACAGCGGCAGGAAACCACCGCCCTCCTTGCGGATTTTCAGCAACGGCAGGCAAATCGAATCGGCTTTGTTCAATTGCGTGCACAGGCGTGGATTGGGCCGCCACACGGTGATCGATTCAGGAAATTCGCCACTGGTCAGATCCGGCAGCGCGTCGCCCACCACCGACTGCAAGCGACCCTTGAGCGGCAGCAACTGCCCGGCACGCCACATCGGGCTGATCGCCAGGTACACGGTGACGGTGGCATCGTCGGTGGCATCGATCGCCGCACTGACGTCCAGTTCCAGCATCGGCCCGATCCCGGCCTGCAAATCCACCGGCAGGCCGTCGGGCATCGTCCCTTGCAGCGACAGTACCCGCACCACCCCAGCGCTCAGCGCCGAAGGATCGAACGCCATATGGCTGACGCCCCAGAACCACGGGTTGCACGCTTGCGCCAGATGCGCGCCGAGCGCTTCGGCCCGCAGCCCTTGCAACTGAAAATGCTGCGGCAGCAATTGCATGCCTTCGTGCCAACAGACCGCGTCAGGTAGCAGACTCATACGACTCCCTTCGACAAGGCCGCGATCCGGCGGCAGCGGTGGTATTTCAGTGTTCGGTGGCGTTGACCAGGCTCATCTCGCGACTGTCGAATTTCAGCCACGCCTCGCTCTGATCGTCGAGCCGCAAGCGGTGTGCTCCGGGTGTGTTATAGCTGGCGAAGACCAAAAGTCCAGCGGCCTTCTTGCCCCCCAGCGGGAAGGGTTGGCGATCGATGAATTGCCCCGGCACCAGCTCCAGTCCCCACACGCTCATCAACTGACGATAGTCGCGCTGATACTGCTCGCGTTCGGCAAACCACTGACTGGCACTGATGCCCGACAGTTGCTTGAGCAAGTCCGGATCGGCAACCGCGATGAAGTCCACGGCAATCGGGGTGTCGTCATTGGCCTTGGGGGCGACGTCGAGGGTGAGGCTGTCGAGGTCGACCTTCGGCCCGAAGAAAGAGCAACCAGCCAGGGCCAACATCACCAATGTTAGAAAAAGTCGTGTACGCAAAATGAATTTTCCTTTTCACGAACCTGTCCAAAAATGTTTTTGCTTGCATTTTTATAGACCTGTTCTAGCGTCTTGGGTAGTTCGGTTCCTACAGCCGAATGAGGAAGGTTTGTCAAAGGAACGACAGGTCATCTGCCTCCCTTTCTAACCTACGGTCCAGCAAGGGAAAGCGATGAACGGGCCACCCCGATGCATTGCGCCCGCTCATCGCATCGGAGTTCGCCGACATGGCAGAAAGTACTCAGCACAAGCTCGACCGGGTGCGCCCGCCCCGAGTGCAAATCACCTACGACGTCGAAATCGGCAACGCTATCGAGAAAAAGGAACTGCCACTGGTGGTCGGGATTCTCGCCGACCTCTCCGGCAAGCCACTTGAACCATTGGCAAAACTGACTGAGCGGCGTTTCACCGAAATCGACCGCGACAATTTCAACGAAGTGCTCGCCTCGATCGGCCCGCGCGCCACGCTGCAGGTCAACAACACCCTCAGTGGCGACGACAGCAAGCTCAATATCGAACTCAACTTCAAGCACATCGACGACTTCGACCCGGTCAAGGTGGTGGAGCAAGTCACGCCGCTGCGGCGCCTGTTCGAGGCCCGCCAGCGTCTGCGCGATCTGCTGACCAAACTCGACGGCAACGATGACTTGGACAAGCTGTTGCGCGACGTCATCGCCAACACCGAAGGCCTGCAGGAAATCAAATCGGCCCGCCCAGACACCGCTACCCCGGCCGCTGATGCCGAGGCCCCGGCCGAACCGCAAGCCTGATCGTCCACTTAATCGAGGGGAGAATTCGCCATGCCCGCTTCTGCTCAGAAACAAGCCAGCGACAGTACGACCGAGACACTTTCCCTGCTCGACCAGATCATTCTCGACGGCCGCATGGCCCACGATGACAGTCAGCAGGATTACGCCCGCGACATGCTCGCGGAATTCGCCACCCAGGTGCTCGACGAAGGCATGGCCATCGACAAGGACACCGTGGCGATGATCAACGACCGCATCAGCCAGATCGACGAGCTGATCAGCGCCCAGCTCAATGAGGTCCTGCACCACCCTGAGCTGCAAAAACTCGAAGCCTCGTGGCGTGGCCTGCACATGCTGGTGCAGAACACCGAAACCAGCACGCGGCTGAAGTTGCGTCTGCTTAACGTCACACAGAAAGAACTGCAGAACGACCTGGAAAAAGCCGTCGAATTCGACCAGAGCGCACTGTTCAAGAAGATCTACGAAGAAGAATACGGCACCTTCGGCGGCCACCCGTTCAGCCTGTTGGTCGGTGACTACACCTTTGGCCGGCACCCGCAGGACATTGGCTTGCTGGAGAAACTGTCGAACGTGGCCGCCGCCGCTCACGCGCCTTTTATTGCCGCCGCCAGCCCACGCCTGTTCGACATGAACAGCTTCACCGAACTGGCCGTGCCGCGGGATTTGTCGAAAGTGTTCGAGAGCCAGGAGCTGATCAAGTGGCGCTCGTTCCGTGAGAGCGAAGATTCGCGCTACGTCTCGCTGGTGCTGCCGCACTTCCTCCTGCGCCTGCCCTACGGCCCGGACACTTCGCCGGTGGAAGGCATCAACTACGTCGAAGACGTCAACGGCACCGACCACAGCAAATACCTGTGGGGCAACGCCGCCTGGGCGCTGTCGCAACGCATCACCGAAGCGTTCGCCAAGTACGGCTGGTGCGCAGCGATCCGTGGTGCTGAAGGTGGCGGCGCGGTCGAAGGTTTGCCGGCGCATACGTTCCGCACCAGCTCCGGCGACCTGTCACTGAAATGCCCGACCGAAGTGGCGATCACCGACCGCCGCGAGAAGGAACTCAACGACCTCGGTTTTATCGCCCTGTGCCACAAGAAGAACAGCGACGTCGCGGTGTTCTTCGGCGGCCAGACCACCAACAAATCCAAGGTCTACAACACCAACGAGGCCAACGCCAACGCGCGGATCTCGGCGATGCTGCCGTACGTGCTCGCCGCCTCGCGTTTCGCCCACTACCTGAAGGTGATCATGCGCGACAAGGTCGGCAGTTTCATGACCCGCGACAACGTGCAGACCTACCTCAATAACTGGATCGCCGACTACGTGCTGATCAACGACAACGCGCCGCAGGAAATCAAGGCGCAATACCCGTTGCGGGAAGCGCGCGTGGATGTCACCGAAGTGGCCGGCAAACCGGGGGCCTATCGCGCGACGGTGTTTCTGCGGCCGCACTTCCAGCTTGAGGAGTTGACGGCGTCGATTCGTCTGGTGGCGACGTTGCCGCCACCGGTTGCTGCCTGACCTGCCTTGCCCCCGCCGTCAGTGCGGCGGGGGCTTTCGTTTATCTAGCGCGACACCTTTCAGGAGTTTCAAGCGATGGATGCAATCATTCTCGACCTCGGCGGCGACATCAAAGGCGACAGCCTGCTCGAGGGCTACAAGGACAAGATCGAAGTCATGTCCTACAGCCACAACGTGGCGATGCAGGTGACCAACGACGTCAGTAACTCCGAGCGCACTTCCGGCAAACCGCATATCGGCGAATTCACCCTGACCAAATTTGTCGACAGCTCCACCCCAACGCTTAACAGCTATTGCTGCGCGGGCAAACCGATCCCTGAAGCCAAAATCACCATCGGCCGCAACGCCGCTGAAGGCAGCGGGCAACTGATGCCGTTCATCATCTACACCCTCAACAACGTGGTGCTGTCCAACGTCAGCGTCAGCGGCGGTACCGGCGGCAAACCGGTGGAAACCCTGTCGCTGAACTTCACCAAGATCAAATGGGAACTCACCGCGCAAAAAGACGACGGCACCAAGGAAGGCACGGCGGGCACCGTGTGGGATCTGGCGGCGAACAAGGCCGGCTGACCGGGCGCATAAGCCATGGCCGGCACCGGGATTCTCCCGCCACTGTTCGAACGCCTTGCCTGGAGCGAGGACGACGCCGCGCAGGCGTTCGACCAGCAAGGTTTGCTCGACTCGGTGCTTGCCGAGTTGGCGCGCCTGTTCAACACCCGCCGTGGCTCGCGCACCTTCACCACACCACCCAGCGTGATCGATTACGGCATCGCCGACTGGAGCGCCCTGCAACAGCAGCGCAGCGATGACCGCCGGCGACTGGCGCACGACATCCGCGAAGCCATCACCCATTTCGAACCTCGCCTGTTGTTAGGCGAGGTTGAGGTCAATCCCCTGCCCGACCACCCGCAACGGTTGAGCATTCGCTTGCTTGGCGAGTTGCGCAGCGGTCTGCAGCACTGGCCAGTGGCGTTCGTCATCGAACCCGGCGGCGAAGGGCTGGAGGTACGTCATGAGCGACTCGATTGACCCGCAACTGCTCGACTATTACCAACGTGAGTTGACCTGGCTCAGGCATGCCGGGAGTCAGTTCGCCGAGCGTTATCCGAAAGTCGCCCGACGCCTGGAACTCTCGCCCGGTGAATGTCCCGACCCGCATGTCGAGCGCTTGCTCGAAGGTTTTGCGTTGCTGGCAGCCCGATTACAGCGGCGGCTTGATGACGATTACGCCGAGTTCAGCGACGCCCTTCTTGAGCAACTTTATCCACTGGCCATGCGCCCGTTGCCGTCGTGCGCCATCGTCCAGTTCGAGCCGGACCCGAGCAAAGGCAAGCTCGACGGCGGCTATCCCCTGCCCCGCGACACTCCATTGTTTGTCACCACCAGCAAAGGCGAAAGCATCCACTTTCGCACCAGTGCCGCCGTGCGTTTATGGCCGATTGAAGTGACCGAAGCCCTGTTGCTTGGCAGCGATGAAGCGCAGGCACTGACCGCTGTCGCGCAGGCGCGTTCGGCGTTGCGCCTGAGTTTGCGTTGCCTCGGCGACACTCAATGGTCAGAGCTGGGCATCGAGCGGTTGCGCATTCATCTCGCGGCCTCGCCGGTGATCAACGCCAGCCTGTATGACTTGCTCGGTGCGCATGCGGTGCAAGTACTGGCCGGGCCGCCGGGCAGCGTTCCCACGGGCCTGAAGGGACTGCCTGACATCGTCGGCTTTGCCGAAGACGAGGTCTTGCTGCCCGACGAAGACGGTGTACATCCGGGCATGCGCCTGCTCGCCGAGTACTTCGCGTTCCCTGAAAAATTCCACTTCTTCGATCTGCCGCTGAGTGGCGCCGCCAGCGACAGTCAGACGTTGTATCTGTACATCGTTTTCAACCGCGCTCCGACCAGTCGTCTGCATTTGCAAGCGAGCGATATCGTTCTCGGCTGCGCGCCCGTCATCAATCTGTTCCCGCGTACATCCGAACCGCTGCGCCCTGACGGCACCCGCAGCGAGTATCGCTTGATCGCTGACAGCCACCGCGAAAACAGCGTCGAGATTCACAGTATTCGCGGCATGCGCGCCAGTTCCGGCGCCGGCGTGCAACGGCTGCCGGCCTATTACGGCAGCCAGCACAGCGGCGGTGATCAACAGCGTTACTGGCATGCCCGACGAGTCAGCGGCATGACCCCGAACCGGCTCGGCAGCGATCTGTTGGTGAGCGTGGTCGACACCCGTTTCGAACCGCAGACCGACCTGCCCGATTACAGCCTGACCGCTGAGTTGCTGTGCACCAATCGGCACCTAGCGCAAAGTCTGCCCGCCGGTACGCCGCTAGGCTTTGAACGCCCCGGCCCGGTGGCCTGGGCACGTCTGCGTAATCCACCGAGCCCACAGAGTTTGCCGCGCCTGGACGGTGATTCGCGCTGGCGGCTGGTGTCGCAACTGACCCTCAATCATCTGTCGCTGGTCGAAGGCCCGCAGGCACTCGATGCACTGAAAGAGATTCTGCATCTGCACAACCTGCGCGATGAAACCAGCGCTTTACGCCAGATAGAAGGCTTGCTGAGCATCAGTTGCGAACGGGTGATCGGGCATGTCGGCGTCGATGCCTGGCGCGGTTGGCGCAATGGCCTGGAGGTGCAATTGCAGCTTGATCCGCAGCACTTTGTCGGTAGCAGCGCGGTGCTGTTTTCGGCGGTGCTGGCGCAGTTCTTTTCGGTGTACGCCACGGCCAATCGCTTTGTGCGCACGGTATTGATGCAAGCCGACAAGGAGGTCAAGGCATGGCAACCGCAAGCCGGCATGCCCCTGGCGCTCTGACCCTGAGCGAGCGTCTGCGCCACGATCCGCAGGCGTTCGAGTGGTTGCAGGCGTTGCTGTTGCTGGAGCGCGAACAGCCGCAAGCCGAATCCCTCGGCAGCGGCACCTCACCACAAGCGGAAGCGTTGAAACTGCGCGGACCGCTGACGCCTGTATTTCCGACCAGCCAGATTGAGAATCTGCATGAAGCGCCGGGCGAACCACTGACCCTCGACACGCCGATCTTCGGCCTCGGCGGTCCCGACGGGCCGTTGCCCTACGCCTATCAGGAATGGCTGCAACAGCGCGCGCGAGCCAAGGATCATGCGCCGGCCGAGTTCCTCGATCTGTTCCAGCATCGACTGCTCAGCCTGCTTTACAAGGTGATGCGCAAGCACCGTATCGCCTTGGGTTTTGTCACGCCGGGCGCCTCGCCGGTGCAGGCGCAACTGCGTGCGCTGACCGGGTTGCTGCCCAAATCCTTGCAGGAACGCCAGGCGATTCCTGACTGCGCGGTGCTCGCGTGTACAGCGCTGTTTGCCGATGGCCGCCGCTCGCTGGCCGGGTTCGCTGCAATAGTCCGTGAACAGTTTGAAGTGCCGGTCGAACTCAGTGCTTACGAAGGTGCCTGGCGCGAGATTCCCTTGGCCAGCCGCAGCCTGATGAAGGCTGGCGGCCGCAATCTGCAACTCGGACGCACGGCCGTTGCCGGCAAGCGAGTCTGGGATGAACACGCCGGTATTCGTCTGACGCTGGGACCGTTGCCCTCGGCGCAGGCCGGGCGTTTTCTGCCAGACGGCGAGGCACACCCGGCGCTGGCCAGCCTCGCCGCGTTGTATTTCGGTCCGGACCTGGAGGTGAAACTGGTCCTGCTGGTGCGCGGTGCCGGGCCAATGAAACTCGGGCGTCAAACCCCTGCGCTGCTGAGCTGGAATGGTGGTTTGCAACGCCAGGCCAGTCTCGCTGTGCAACGCATCGAAACCCGTCTTTGTCAGCTGGAGATCACCTGAAATGGAACTGGCCAGCCTGATCGGACGCCTCAATCCGGACAACCGCCGCGCCCTTGAACGTGCCGCGCAACGCTGTTTGCAACGCGGGCATCACTTTGTCGAGATCGAACATTTACTGCTCGAACTGCTGGATATCGACGGTGGGGATCTGGCTTTTCTGCTGCCGCGTTTCAGTCTGGAACGTGATGCGCTGACGGCTGAAATCAACAAGGCACTGGACCTGTTCAAGGCTGGCAGCACGCGCACACCGGCGCTGTCTTCGCACACGCTGGGCTTGCTGGAAGACGCGGTGGTGCAAGCCAGTGTGTTGGGCGTCGACAGCATTCGTTCCGGGCTGCTTTTATTGGCGTTGATTGATCGCGACGAGCGCCGCAGCCTGTTGCTCAACAGTGCCTCGTCATTGCTGCGGATTCCGAAAGAAGCGCTGCGGGCGAACTTGCTGGAATGGACGGAAAACTCCCGTGAGCATGTCGGCCCACGCTCGGTGTCTTCGGGGAGTCCTGCCCCCCGGCAAGACTCGGTACTCAATCAATACACCCAGGACCTGACCGCCGATGCCCACGCCGGGCGCATCGACCCGATCGTCGGTCGCGATGGCGAGATTCGTCAGTGCATCGACATTCTTCTGCGGCGCCGGCAGAACAACCCGATTCTGGTCGGTGCTCCCGGCGTCGGCAAAACCGCCGTGGTCGAAGGTCTGGCCCTGCGCATCGCCGCTGGAGACGTGCCGCCGTCGTTGCAGGAAGTCAGTTTGCGCGTGCTTGACCTCGGTCTGTTACAGGCCGGTGCCGGGGTCAAAGGTGAATTCGAACAACGGCTCAAAGGCGTGATCGACGCGGTGCGTAGCGCCGACAAGCCGATCATTCTGTTCATCGACGAGGCTCACACCTTGATCGGCGCCGGCGGTGCCGAGGGCGGCAGCGATGCGGCGAATCTTTTGAAACCAGCGCTGGCCCGAGGCGAACTGCGCACCCTCGCCGCCACAACCTGGATGGAATACAAAAAATACTTCGAGAAAGACCCGGCCCTCGCCCGCCGCTTTCAACTGGTGCAGGTTGAAGAGCCGGATGAAATCACTGCGGTGGAAATGCTCCGCGGCGTGGCCGCCAAACTTGAACAGCATCACGGCGTGCAGGTGCTCGACGCGGCGATCCATGAAGCCGTGAAACTCTCGCACCGCTACATTTCCGGCCGCCAGTTACCGGACAAAGCCATCAGCGTGCTCGACACAGCGTGCGCCCGCGTCGCCCTCGGTCAGCACGACGTGCCGCCACCGCTGGAAAGCCTGCGCCACCGGCAAAACAGCCTCAAGGATGAAGTCGAACGCCTGCGCCGTGAACAGGCTACCGGCCTGGATCACCGCGAGCGCATCACCCTGCTGGAGAGCGAATCGAAAACCAACGTGCAGGCCATCCGCGAACTGGAAACCCGCTGGGGCGAGGAGCGCGTGGCCGTGCGTGAACTGCTCGATACTCGCCGCGAATTGCTCGACTTGAGCGAGCGCGCCGACAGCGAAAAACCCGATGAAGCCACCGACAGCCGCATCGATCATCTGGCCGCCGAACTGTTGCGCCTGGAAGCCGGGCTTGATGCGATTCGTCAGGACGATCCGCTGGTGCCCGAGCAAGTCGACAGCAAAACCGTCGCTGCCGTGATTGCCGGATGGACCGGTATTCCGGTTGGCAAAATGCTTGCTGACGAAGCCCATGCGGTACGTACGCTTGGCCAGCGCATGGGCCTGCGCGTGATGGGCCAAACCACGGCGCTCGCGACCATTGCCCAGCGTCTGCAGGCTTACCGCGCCGGCCTGACCGATCCGCAAAAACCGGTCGGCGTGTTCTTGCTGGTCGGCCCTACTGGCGTCGGCAAAACCGAAACCGCGTATGCGCTGGCCGATGCGTTGTATGGCGGCGAGCGCAACCTGATCAGCATCAATCTTTCGGAATATCAGGAAGCCCACACCGTCAGCCAACTCAAAGGCGCCCCACCCGGTTATGTCGGTTATGGCAGCGGCGGCGTGCTGACCGAAGCCGTGCGGCGCAAACCGTATTCGGTGGTGTTGCTGGATGAGATCGAAAAGGCGCATCCGGATGTGCTGGAGGCGTTTTACAACGTCTTCGACAAAGGCTTGATGGAGGACGGCACCGGGTTAGTCGTGGACTTCAAGAACACCGTGATGCTGGCGACCAGCAATGTCGGTGCTGAGTTGTTGCTCGACACGCCGGTGGCGCAACTCGGTTCCGACGCCTTCAACGAGACCCTGCACAAAGTCCTGCTGCAAGCCTTCCGCCCGGCGTTTCTGGCACGCATGACCGTGGTCGCGTATCGGCCGCTGGATGAGGCGACGCTGGAAGGGATTGTCTTGGCCAAGCTGGAGAAATTGCGCGGGCGCTACAAGGCGGCGACCGGCAAGCAGTTCGAGTTTGATTCGGGAATCGTCAAAGCAGTGCTCGCCAAATGCAGCGCGGCCGGTGCGCGGGATGTCGAGAATGTGTTGATGACGCAGGTGACGGGGAAGTTGGCGGAGTGGGTGTTGGAGTAAGGCCCCTCGGCCGCAACAAGTGCACGAAAACCGTGATGAAAGAAAGGCCGCTCTTCCAAAACTGACAAGGATAAAGTCATGAAAAAAAGCCTGAAATACCCGATGAGTCTACTGGGAGCCTGTATCGCGATACCGCTGTCCGCACAGGCCGACACTCGGCATTCTGAAAACGAACTGGTGGGTAAGGTGTCCTTCCTGACGTCCACGATCGAAAAACTCAGTGACGCGAATTTACAGATCGACCCGTTCCTGACCTCGGCCATTTCCCCGCCACCGAACTACAAGGGGCCGCTGTTCACACTCAGCCACGACTACCCGACCCAGCTGCCTGCCAGCACTTCGTTCCCATGGAGCAAGACCACCGACAACGGCAAGATCACCCAGGCCAATGCCGGTGCTTACGTTCAGGCGCTGAAGGACTACGTCTCTCCCGACATGCGCAAAATCGTCTATGACTATGCCAACTGGAACTACCAGAACAGCGGCTGGTACGACTCGATCTGGCTGGGCATTGAGCGTGAACCCATTCGTGGCGTGTATGTCGGGTCAGGCTTTCCCGCCGGCACCCTGACGGATCAGACCCTGCCGGTGACCACTTATGTGCTGACGCTGTACGACACTCGCGCGGCAAAAACCCTTGGCGATATCTGGGGCAAAACCCCTGAGCGGGCGATGAATCCGGTTCTGGAGACGAGCACGACGCAGTTTGCCGAAGGCAGCGTCATCATCAAATTCGCCATGGTCAGTGCCTGTGGCAGCGATTGGGCGCCCATGGAAGGCGCCGCCCAGTGGGAGATCTATGCACCCGTGAACACCAGCAATGGCAGCGCACTGAATAAAACTCAATGCGTCGGTCAAGACTTCAAGGGCACCACCACTCAACCGGCCATGACCAAAGTGTCGTTGATGCAGTTCGACATCATCGTCAAAGACAGCGTCGCTTCCCCGCAAACCGGTTGGGTTTTCTCCACCCTGGTGTACGACAAGAACGCTCCGGGCAAAGACGCCTGGGACAAGATGATTCCGCTGGGGGCCACATGGGGTGGCGACCCGGGCGTCATCAACACGGCACCCACGGCGTTGACTCCGCCGGTTACGGTCAATCCGAAACTGATCGAAAACTGGGTCAACCCCAAGTCGCCGGTTTACTCGGTCTCCACACTCGGCTGGGACGGAAGATTATCAGGCCCGAACGACGGTGCCGTCGTGACGCCAGCCTGGGCTGCCTCGCATTACTACCCGGCCGGCCTGGCCAGTGCCGGATGCCTGGGCTGCCACAGCAGTGCCCAGTATCCGATGACCTCGTTCCTGCTGCCCACTTCCAGCCAGCCACCGCAAACCATTGATCCACCGCTGTCTGGCAGTGACCCGGACGCCGCACTGGTCATGGCAGAGCCCGGATCGAAACTCTGGATGAGCTGGTTCCAGAGCCGCGACGGCAAGACCCCGATGGGCCCCGACACCACAGCAGGTGCAAAACCGGTGGCGCTGGATTACGACATGGTGACCGCATTCAAGGCGATTCCGATGTGGCAACAGGCCAAAGCGGCCGAAGCCAAAAATGCTCAGAAGTGAATGAAAGGGGACGGATTTGTTTTTGCCGTTTGAGGAATAAATGGATGAACAAACACATAAATCCGTCCCCATTTCATAAATCACCTTAGAGGTGAACTGGACGAAAATTGCAGGGATGACTCAGCCATGAATTTCACCTTATTCAATAACCAGAACCATTGGCTGGATGCCAGTGATGTATCACATGCCAGTGTAGAAGACGCCATCGTCGCTTTTTTTACTCATGGCAAACACGTTGCCTATTTTCAAGCCTATGAGCGTGCTCATCCACAGCAGCTCGCCAATTCAATCAACACGTTATGGACTGGACGCCCCCCCGCAATCGGCGGTCAACCTTTGATAACGGCATTGGCGACCAGTATCGACACCCTGTGGACAGGCACGATCAAACCCCAAGGCCTACTCAAACTGCAAAGCGAACACACCGCGACGAATGCTTACTTCAATGGTTTGGGGCAATGCCCTGCGCTTGATGAATACGCCAAACACGGAGTTGCACAAGCCTCGTTGCATGACTTCAAAATCACCCGAGTTCACTTGCAGCTCTACGCTGGATTTCTAGGTACGTTGGCCGCGACCCACTTGGTTGAAACGCCCGCGAACAAGTACAACCGTTCTCATCTGCAAGCGTTGAAACTGGAAGAGGCGCGATCGGCATTGAACGCTGGAGACGCTGTAACGCCTGACAGTACTTATTGGAAGAAAATCAACGAGTGTGCTGACTTCTGGATCAAGGAGGTTCCCGCCACCCGTGCCAGGCAAGCTCATATGGACCGTATCCTTGCCTGGCCCAAAGGAACAACCAAAGAGGTACTCAAGCGCAACGTCAGTGACAAGGAGCAAGCTTATGCCATGGAAACGCAGGTGGTATCGCAAGGAAAGGATTCATTCGAAAGGCACAAGTGGTTTTACTTCAAGAAAGGAAGCCCCGGTGTAATCCATGGTTGGGTATTGACAATAGAGCTTCAGGGAAAAGCAATAGAAGAGCTGATGGGTCTGGCAGTAGAAGTCAGCGGGGAGCATCAGAGCACCTCGTCACACGCGTTCATCAAGAAACAAAATGAATCGGATTGCATCGGCATTCATGAAGACTTTCTGGCGGCATTTTCTGAACATCTGATTAAGCAAATTACTTCTAAAAAGTGAGACCCGAAAATGCCGCTCACCATAATGACCTGGAATGCCCAACACTTCGATGAGCAAAACGCGACGCTGTCCGAGGCTTACAGGGAAAAACTTGCCTTCCTGGTTTATTACCTGAAACAAAGAAGTCCCGACATTTTTGCCTTATTCGAAACGGGTAAATCAGGCGCCGCAAACACCCAGTTAATAAGGGATCTGAGCGCTGAATACAGCCCGATAAGCGTTCTTCAGCCTGAGAGTGCAAAAACCAAAGTCACTACGCTGGGCTCAATCGTTTTTGTAAAAAACGCAATCGCCAGAGAGTTCACCGACATTTCAGCACACGTACCTTTGGATGACAAAGAGCAACGCGGGGTACTGCTCATCCGCCATAGAACTACCGATTTATGTTACGGCTTCTACCATGCTAATGCTTCAAAGCGGGCACTGGGCAATATCATCAACGCAATAGCTTACATTCAAGGTCTCAAGGTCAAGCTGGTATTTTTTGGTGGCGATTTGAACGTACCGACTGACGGAAATCCTGACGTCATAATGAAAATGCACAAACTGACGCCAGCCTATCCGGGCTATACACATGTCAACATCCTGAGTGACGACGTGAGTTCCTCCCGCCGAGAACTACGGGACATGCAGGAGCTCGGACACTTTCTTGAACACACGCCAAAAGAATATTTTGAAGAAGAATACAAATGGAACCATGCCATTGATGGGACACCCCGACATCCGACGACCCGGCTGAGTTTGCTGGACTATGCATACGTCCATGAATTGGAGAAATGGAGCGCCGTGTGCGAAGGCAGCGCAAACAGCGTTACATCGGGAGAGTCTGTCAGGCATCGCACTACGGTCATCCAGAAAATCTGTTTGGGCATGCCCATAAGAAGTGATCATTTCCCGGTACTGTTTACCTATGGCGTGGTCCCACCCTCACCTTCGACATCCTCTGGCTCCCCACCAGTAACGGCAACAATAGCGACTGGCGCCTCGGTATCAACGTCACTCGGCTCAACCCCCATTGACGATAGTTCAATGTCTTAGCCATTGAGACCACTCCATGCCCCGCTCAACCGACAGCAACACCAGCCTCTCCCTCACCGCCCCCTCGCTGTCGGCGCTTTATCCTGAATCGCTATCCGGTGAAGAAGCGCTCAATGCACTCGGTTCGCAAACCCTCGGCGGCCTCAATGACGGCGCGTCTCTGACCCTGACCAGCGCCGTCGCCACACACGTCACCACGACGTTTCACAACGACGCGCAACTGCGCTCGTTCGATGCGCTGGTCGCCGAGATCCGCCAGTTGCCTGCCGACGCCACGGCCGAGCGCTATCAACTGGTACTAAGACCCTGGCTCTGGTGGCTGACGCTGGCGAGTAATAACCGCGTGTTCCAGAACCTCGCCACCTCGGACATCGTCACGACGATTTTCAAGGCCCATGGCTTCAGCGATTTCAAGCTGTCGCTGACCGGCAGTTACACCCCGCGTGATTACTGCGTTCAGTACGGCGAAACCGATTTCGCCTTCGTCTCACGGCTGCTGGAGGAAGAAGGCATCTTCTGGTTTTTCACCCACGACGATGGCAAGCACACGCTAGTGCTCGGCGACAGCAACGATGCTTTCGTGCCGATCCCCAATGGGCCAAAAGTCAGTTATCGGGGCCAGGGATTAGGCGAGCGTGAGCTGCACGGCATCCGCTCCGGACAAGTCTGCTTGCAGGCAGTCGCCGGGGTGTATCGGGCGACGGATTACGAGTTCACCACGCCAACCACTTCGCTCTACGGCCAGGCCGAAGCGGTGGCCGGGCCGCGTTCGATTTACGAGCATCCGGGCGGCTACAACGCCAAGGCGCGTGGCGATACGTTGACCAAGCAACGCGTCGACGGTTTGCGCAGTGAAGAGAAACGTTTTGTCGGCGAGAGTGACTGTCGCTGGTTGATCCCGGGGCACTGGTTCACCCTCGACGGTCACGAAGATGCAAGCCTGAACATCGATTGGCTGGTGACGCGCGTCACCCATGACGTCAGCCACGAAAGCTATCGCAACCGCTTCGAAGCGATCCCCAAAGCCACGCCGTTTCGGCCGCAACGTGTCACCGCAAAGCCGCGCATGCATCCGCAGACTGCAATCGTCGTCGGTAAATCAGGCGAGGAAATCTGGACCGACGAATATGGCCGGATCAAGTTGCAATTTCCCTGGGATCGCGACGGCAAGAATGACGAAACCAGTTCCTGCTGGGTGCGCGTGGTATTGCCG
The DNA here is from genome assembly GCF_977020205.1 of Pseudomonas sp. AIG. Taxonomy (NCBI): domain Bacteria; kingdom Pseudomonadati; phylum Pseudomonadota; class Gammaproteobacteria; order Pseudomonadales; family Pseudomonadaceae; genus Pseudomonas; species Pseudomonas sp. AIG. The sequence continues at coordinate 153,402 of NZ_CDROCK010000005.1, forward strand.
TGGAGCGGCAAGGGCTTTGGCATGCAGTTCATCCCGCGCATCGGCCAGGAAGTCATCGTGACCTTTATCGATGGCGACCCGGATCGGCCGCTGGTCACCGGTTGCGTCTATAACGGTGATAACGCCCAGCCTTACGCCTTGCCGGCCAATCAGACGCAATCGGGGATCAAGACGCAGTCTTCCAAGGGTGGCGGTGGTTTCAACGAATTGCGCTTTGAGGACAAGAAAGACGCTGAAGAGGTGTTCTTGCAGGCGCAGAAAGACCTGAAGATCAACGTGCTCAACGACAGCACTGCCAGCGTCGGCCATGACGAAACTCTCACCGTACAGAACGCGCGCACCCGCACGGTCAAGGACGGCGACGAAACCGTGACCCTGGAAAAAGGCAAACGCAGTGTGACGATTCAGACCGGTAGCGACAGCCTCGATGTGAAGGACAGCCGCACGGTCAAGGTCGGCACCGATCAGAACCACAGCACCGGCGGCAACTACACCGATAAAGTCACTGGCGATTACAGCCTGACGGTGGACGGCAACCTGACGATCAAGGTCAGCGGCACGTTGACCCTGCAAAGCGGCGGCAGCTTCACGATCAAAAGCGGTGCCGATCTGGCGACGTCGGCCAGCACCTCGATCACCCACAAGGCTGGCACTGCCCTGACCAATCAAGCCGGCACGTCACTGGACAACAAGGCCGGGACGACGCTGACCAATGACGCCGGCATCAGCCTGACCAACAAGGGCGCGGCCTCGCAGACCGTGGACGGCGGCGGCATGCTGACCATCAAGGGCGGTCTGGTGCAGGTCAACTGACAAGGAGAACCCATGGCGATCACACCACTGGATCTGCAGCAGGATGACACGCAACTCAAGGGACGTTTGCAGGACGGTCAGCTTGATGGCGCGTTGAACATCAAGGCTGACGGGCGCAAGCAGGCGGATCTGAATTACAGCCAGGGCGAGTTACAGGGCACGTCGCTGCTCTATCACCCCAACGGCAAGGTCTCGGCGCAAATGCCCTTTGTGCGCGACAAACTGCAGGGCGTTGCCAGTTTTTATGCGCCTGAAGGTTTTCTGCAGCGTAAAGCGACGTACCGGCGCGGGCTGCTGCACGGTGAGGCGTTCAATTACTTCCCCGACGGGCAGGTCGCAGAGGCCGAGTTTTATCGCGATGGTGTGCGGGAGGGGCGTTATCAGCGCTTTCATCCCAATGGCAAACCGGCGGTGGAGGCACGCTATGTGAACGGGCAATTGCTGGAGCCGGGGCAAGGGTTTGCCGAGGACGGGCGACCGCTGGGGGCGGATGGCAAACCGATTTCGCGGGTGCGCTGGTGGTATCGGCAGTGGGCGGATCCGCAGCAGGCCTGAGAACCTTGAAGAGTCCCTCACCCTAGCCTCTCCCAGAGGGAGAGGGCACCGATCGGGGGAGATTGGCGAGTTACGCCGACGTGAAAGACCTACTGTGAATCCATAATCGACTCGGTTCGATGCGCAGAGCTAATAATCGACTCGGTCGTTCAGGTCGATGTATCTCGATAGACACCTCGGTCGGCTCCCTCTCCCTCCGGGAGAGGGCTGGGGTGAGGGTTCAGCGGTTCAACGGTTCAGGGAATAAGCATCTGCATCTGCCCCGGCACCACAATCTTGATCACCCCCGCCCAGTTGCACATCAACGTCGAGTTGGCATCGATCGCCGGCATCCCGCCCAACAACAACGTCGGCGCCCCGCCCGGGATCCACGGCGTGGCCGTCGCCGGTATACACGGCATCGGCGTCAACACCCCCAGCGCGGCAGCAGTCGCGGCGGCGACCATCGGGTTAGCCATGCTCATGCACACACCGAACGGCAGGATATTGACCAGCGGGATGTGATCCATGATGTTCGCCGCCGGCATCCCGCCAGTCAGCGTGCGATTGACCGGCAACACGTTGAGCATCGACGGCGCGGCGCCGAAACTGCATTGCAACGTGGCCGTGGCACAGACTTGCGGACAGCCCATTTCAACGCTCCTTTTTGCCCATGGCATACCCGCTAAACCTTAGTCTGCCGCGGCCCTTCGCGCACATTCTCAAAGGTGATTATCCGGCAACACGCTAACCTATAAGACCGCACCGCGCTTGTGAGCAATCGGGCGCGCCATTAGATTAGCCAATGATGTCTGGCCTCCAAAATAAGCAGAAGGGATAAGCATGGCGCTTACTGACCAGTCCACCCGTATCCGCTCTGGCGAAGAACTCGATGCCAGCCTGATCGATCCGTACCTCAAAGCGCACATTCCGGGCCTGAGCGGCACACCTGCGATCAGCCAGTTTCCCGGCGGCGCGTCGAACCTGACCTACCTGCTGGAATACCCGGAACAGGAATTCGTCCTGCGCCGCCCGCCGTTTGGCCACAAGGCCAAATCCGCCCACGACATGGGCCGTGAATTCCGCATCCTCAATCAATTGCGTGACGGCTTCCCGTATTGCCCGAAAGCCTACGTGCATTGCACCGACGAATCGGTGATCGGCGCCGAGTTCTACGTCATGGAACGGGTCAACGGCATCATCCTGCGCTCGGAACTGCCGGCGGAACTGGGCCTCGATTCAGCGAAAACCGAAGCGCTGTGCAAGAGCTTCATCGACCGTTTCGTCGAACTGCACCGCGTCGACTACAACGCCTGCGGCCTCGGTGATCTGGGCAAACCGCAAGGCTACGTCGCCCGTCAGATCAAAGGCTGGAGCGAGCGTTATGAGAAGGCCCTGACGCCCGACGCGCCACACTGGGAAAAGGTCAAAGCCTGGCTCAACGACAAAATGCCCGCCGACCATCCAACGTCGAGCATCGTCCACAACGACTACCGCTTCGACAACGTCATCCTCGACCCACAAAATCCGATGCAGATCATTGGTGTTCTGGATTGGGAACTGACCACCCTCGGCGATCCGCTGATGGATCTGGGCAACACCCTCGCCTATTGGATTCAGGCCGATGACCCGGCACCGGTGCAACTGATGCGCCGCCAGCCGAGCCACGCGCCGGGCATGCTCACCCGCCGCGAGTTCGTTGATTACTACGCCGAACGCTCGGGCATCCAGATCGATAATTTCGATTTCTACTACACCTACGGCCTGTTCCGCCTGGCCGGCATCGTGCAGCAGATCTACTACCGCTTCTACCATGGCCAGACCCAGGACAAACGCTTCGCGCAGTTCATTCACATGAACAAACTGCTGGAGCAGATGAGCCTGCAGGTCATTGCGAAATCGAGCCTCTGACGGCCCACACCAAGGAACCCCTATGTCCAAGACTCAGTTGTTCGACCTCGACGGCAAAATCGCTTTCGTTTCCGGCGCCAGCCGTGGCATCGGCGAAGCCATCGCCAAACTGCTGGCCCAGCAAGGCGCCCACGTCATCGTCTCGAGCCGCAAACTCGACGGCTGCCAGCACGTCGCCGACGCGATCATCGCCGCCGGCGGCAAGGCAACAGCCGTGGCCTGCCACATTGGTGAGATGGAGCAGATTGCCCAGGTATTCGCCGGCATCAAGGAACAGTTCGGCCGCCTCGACATTCTGGTCAACAACGCCGCGACCAACCCGCAGTTCTGCAACGTACTGGACACCGATCTGAGCGCATTCCAGAAGACCGTCGACGTGAACATTCGCGGCTACTTCTTCATGTCGGTTGAGGCCGGCAAGCTGATGCGCGAAAACGGTGGTGGCAGCATCATCAACGTCGCGTCGATCAACGGTATTTCGCCAGGGATCTTCCAGGGCATCTACTCGGTGACCAAAGCGGCGGTGATCAACATGACCAAGGTCTTCGCCAAGGAATGCGCGCAGTTCGGCATCCGCTGCAACGCCCTGCTGCCGGGGCTGACCGACACCAAGTTCGCCTCGGCGCTGGTGAAGAATGATGCGATTCTCAAGCAAGCGTTGACGCAGATCCCGCTCAAGCGTGTGGCGGATCCGAGTGAAATGGCTGGCGCGGTGTTGTACCTGGCGAGCGATGCGTCGAGCTACACCACCGGCGTTGCGCTGAATGTGGACGGTGGATTTCTGTCCTGATTTAAACGGCAAATGATTAACCCTGTGGGAGCGAGCTTGCTCGCGAACGCGTAGTGTCAATCGACAATGATTTGGTTGACACACCGCATTCGCGAGCAAGCTCGCTCCCACAGATCACTGCTTGAATCAGGCATCGAGGACTTTCGGTAGTTGCCAGCCAAAATGCACCGACAGCAATCGCAGGATCAAACACGCCGCCCCGGCCAACAGCGCCGCCGCTACCGGCGAAACACCCAGCCTGCGCCCGATGATCAACACCGCCGCACCGACAAACGCCGAACTGGCATACAAATCCGCCTGCAACACCACGGGAATCCGCGCCAGCACAATGTCGCGAATCACCCCGCCACCGACGCCCGTGATCGTGCCCATCAGCATCGCCACAAACGGCGTGATGCCGAAATTCAACGCCTTCTGCGCACCCGCCACGGCAAACAGCGCCAGGCCCGCCGCATCCAGCACGATCAACGTTGAACCGGACCAGCCCAGCACCTGCTCATGAAAGACAAACGCCAGCCCGCCCATGACAAACGCCAACGCCGGATAGCGCCAATCGGCAACGGCATTGGGCGGCGTCGCACCAATCAGCAAGTCACGGGTAACCCCGCCGCCGAGCGCGACGATAAACGCAATCACCAGCACCCCGAGCAAGTCGAGTTGACTGCGCATCGCCGCAATGGCGCCTTCCACGGCAAACACCGCCGTACCGGCCAGGTCGGCGACCAGCACAATCCGCTCAACCCGAGACTTGCGCCCCGCCGACGCTACTGCGTGACGCAACGGGTGGTCGTGATGTGTCGAGTGACCTGCCCGTCGGCGTATACGTCACCGGCGACTTCAGTGTTCTCGAGCACCTGGCAAGTACGCTCCGGTGGCGGAGGTGGCGCAACCGGTGGAGGCGGCGGTGGACTGGCACAACCCGCCAGCAAAACGGCAAAAAAAACCAACGGCAACACGCGTTTCCCAAGATTGTTCATAGGACGACCCGCGATAAATGGAAGAGCCACTCCCGCAACCGAACCGACCACGGAAGACCTGACCACTCATTCTTTATAGCCGAGGCCCCTACAAGCGCCAGTGAATTGGCCGGATCGGGAGAAAGTGGCTGTCGATTTTGCGTTCGGATTCGAGAGGATTGGCAAATTGAAATGTGCTTTGCCAGACAAGGCCTCTTCGCGAGCAAGCTCGCTCCCACAGAACAGCCAAAGCAAAACAGCACAAATCGCGCATCGCTTGTGCTTCTCACCACTCAACAGGATGAGCGTTAGCTCGGCTGCAGCTCTTGATCTTGCCGTGCTGGCCCCTTCGGCAGGCTGAGTGGAGGGATTGATCCGGGGGTGGGAGCGCAGCGACCGTTTGGCGAAGCCAAACACAGCGAGAGGAGGTGCAGCGAAGCAAACCGTAGGCGCTGCCCCCGGATCGATCCCGGAACGAAGGAACCCCGAGCTTTAGCGAGTGGGCCGAACGCCGGGGCCCAGCCTTTTGGTTACTTTTTGGCGTTTGAAAAAGTGACCCGCTGTAAGAGCGGAACCGCCAGCCGCAACACCCGAAAAAACGGATATACACCCCAAACCCCAAGAGCATGGTCGGCCCAAAGGCCGCCAAGCCCAAAGGCCGCCAAGCCCAAAAGCCCTAAGCCAAATCCGGATCCCGAGACGAACGCAAAGAATTGCTCTCAAGCTCATACCGCAACTCGTCAATCAAAGCCTCAACCGACTCCGGCGTACGCAACACATCAAGCTTCAACCCACTGATCACCAGATCAACCTCACCCGACCCCGGGTGATACAGCTTCACGGTCAACGAATGATCACCATCGACCAGACACTCACACGCCAGCGGCGAAAAACTGCGCTCAAGCTGCGCGCGCAACTGCGCAAAATTCATCATTGCGGCTGTTCCTTTAACAACTTCGAAGGGACGCGACCACAAACCTCAAAAGGCTCGCACCGCACCCCACCAGACTAAGAACAGTCACCCGGCATCAACACATCAAATTGCACCATAAGCACTAGTGCATTTGCACCCCTATCGCTGCCCCTTGCCCTCCGCACCACCGGAAAACAAACCGCGCTCCCGCGCCCAGACAATCGCCTCACTGCGACTGTGCACATCGAGCTTGGAATACACCATCGCCACATGATTGCGCACCGTGTTCGGCGCCAGTTTCAGACGCGCCGCGATCTCCTTGTCCGCCAGCCCTTCACAGATCAACCCCAGCACATCACGCTCGCGCGCCGTCAGATCGGTGAACGACACGCTGGGCAATTGCGGCGAGTTGACCTTCTTCACATTGGCCAGCTTCTCGATCAGCGTGCGACTGAACCAGGAAGCATCCTTCATCACCTCTTCAATCGCCGCCACCAGCTCAAGCTCAGTGCGCTTGCGCTCGGTGATGTCCATCAACACCAGCAAATAACACGGCATGTCCTGAATATTCACGGTGTCGGCGGACAATGCGCACTCCAGCACATCGCCGTCCTTCCTGCGCACCTGCACGTCAACCCGATCAACCCGCCCGCTGTGCTCCAGGGCCGTCAGTAACCGTGCACGTGCCCCTTTGTCACTGACGAAGTCCAGTTGCGTCACGGTCTTGCCGAGCACGTCTTCGCTGTCATAGGCCAGGGTTTCGAGGAACGCCTGATTGACGTCGATCACCTGCTGCTCGTCGGCACTGCAAATCAGGATCGGCACCGGCGTCAGGCGAAAGGCCTTGGCAAAACGCTCCTCACTCTGACGCAGCGCCACCTCGGCCTTGTGCCGCAGCTCCATGTCGACAAAAGAAAACAGCATGCAATCCTCATCGTTGAGCGTCAGCGGCTGGCCGGCGACGATTACTTGCTTGCTGCTGCCATCGGGCAGACGCAGTTCGGCCTGCATCTGCGGGATGGTCGCGACGTCGCGCAGGCGCTGAATCGCCAGATCCCGGTGTTCGGCCTGCTCGAAAATGTCGATTTCATAAGAGGACGTGCCAATCACCTGTTCACGGGTGTACCCGGTCATTTCCAGAAACCCCGGATTGACCTTGATGTAACGCAGATCACTGAGCCGACAGATCACCGCCGGCGCCGGGTTGGCGTTGAACGTCCTTTCGAAGCGCTGCTCGGCGTTGGCCCAATCGGTGACGTCGCTCATGATCAGCACCAGCGACTCGGGCTGCCCTTCGCGGTCCGTGAGAATCATGCTGCGCACGCTGTGCACCCAGATGCGCTCCGGATCATCGGTCGGCGACACTTCGATCAGCACGTCATTGAAACTCTCACAGCGCGCCACCCGGCTGATCGGGTAGTTTTCGGCGCTGATCGAGTGATTATTGCGATAGCGCAGGTTGAATTTCTTGGCGTATTCGTCGGCGTTGTGGCCCAGATCGGTGATCCGGCTGACACCGTGCATGGACAGCGCGGCTTCGTTGGCCCAGAGAATGCTCTGATCCAGCTCCAACAGGATCACCCCATCGGACAGCCCGGCGATGATCTGCTGCAACTGACGGCGGTTGGTTTCGGTGGTCAGGACTTCCTGGCTCATTGGATCTCCACAAGTGATACGCCCATGTGAAGAGTACGACCTCAGCGCCCTCGGATCGTGCCGAACCAATAATTTGCGCAACACCACCTATCCCCTGTAGGAGTGAGCCTGCTCGCGATAGCGGTGTGTCAGTCAAGATATAAGCTAAATGACACACCGCTATCGCGAGCAGGCTCACTCCTACAGGGGTTCAGTGTTGGCTTGAGGTTTCGACCAACTCGCGCAACGTGTCGAGAAACAGCTTGAGCACCGGCGAAGCATCATCCGCGCGATAAGTGGCATACAACGGCACCTCCGGCAACGCCGGCGTCAACCGCCGAAACACCAACCCCGCCGGCGCCAATTGCTCGATGGACGCCGGCAATAGCGCCACACCAAACCCGGCGCGCACCAGGCTGAGCAAGGTCTGCACCTCGATCACCTGCTGGCGAATCTGCGGCGTGAACCCGGCCTGAATGCAGCACTGATAAAGGAAGTTGGCAAACCGCGACTGCTTCAACTCCAGCGCGACAAACGGCTCCTGCGCCAGATCCGCCGGGGCCAGCACCTCGCGCTGCGCCAGTGGGTGATCAGCCGGCATCACCACATGAATCGGCTCGTAGATCAGCAGTTCATTACGCAACAACGGGTCGTCATAACCCACGCGAAACACGCAGGCATCAATACGCTTCTCCTTCAACGCCTTGACCTGTGCCGCCGGGGTCATCTCGTGCAGCCGCCAGTTGACCTGCGGGTAGCGCTCACGAAACAGGTGCAAGGCCTTGGGCAGCACACCGACCATCACCGAACTGATCATGCCGATTTCCAGCTCGCCCAGTTGCCCGCGCCCGGTCTGCCGCGTGAGGTCCAGCGCCCGCTCGAGTTGCTCGAACACCAGCGGCGCCTGCTCCTTGAGCATCTGCCCCGCTGCGGTCAGCTCGACCCGATGATGGCTGCGTTCGAACAGCGGCGTGCCCAGTTCTTCCTCCAGCAAGCGAATCTGCTGGCTCAGTGGCGGCTGGCAGATATGCAAGCGCTCGGCGGCACGACCGAAATGCAGCTCATCGGCCAATGCCATGAAGTACCGCAGCAGACGCAGATCCATGGCGGCTTACCCCAGACTCAGCGGTGTCGAACGCTGGCGCACGCCGGTCAACGCAAACAGCGCGTTGGCGATGGCCGGCACCACTGACGGGCTGCCCAGCTCGCCGACGCCACCGGGTTTGCTCGGTTCACCGTCGAGTACGAGGATATCGGTGGCCGGCATGTCGGACATGCGCGTGACGCGGTAGTCGTGGAAATTACTCTGCACCACCCTGCCCTGTTTGATGTCGAGCCGGTCGAACAACGCATGGCCGAAACCCCACATCAGGCCGCCGTAGATCTGCTCTTCGACACCGCCCGGTGAGACCGCCAGACCGCAATCGACCACACAGGTGAGTTTCTCGACTTTCGGCTTGCCGTCGACCGTCGCCACCCGCGCAACCACGGCGATAAAACTGGTGTAACCCTGATTCGTAGCGATCCCCAGCGCCGTGCCGGGTGGCAGCGGCTTACCCCAACCGGCGCGCTCGGCAGCTTGCTTGAGCACCGCCACATGGCGAGGTCTTTCCTGCATGTTGGCGAGACGAAATTCCAGCGGATCAGCGCCTGCCGCATGAGCCAGCTCATCCATGAAGCTTTCCACGGCAAACACATTGGGGATGAAACTCACCGAACGATACCAACCGCTGGGCACGTTGCTTTCATGCTTGACCCAGTTCAGCTCCAGATGCGGCGGACGGTAGGCGAAGTCCCACGCGGTGATTGCCTCGGTGGTGCTGTAATCCATCTTGTCGGGGCGTTCGAAATAGCCCGGTTCCCACTGTTCCGGGGAGGCCGGCGACACCGCGTGTAGTTGCAGCGCGCTGAGTTTGCCTTGAGCGTCGAGCGCACCTTTGACCCGATGCAACGTCGCCGGATGATTGAACAGCGCGTGCATTTCATCTTCGCGGCTATTGAGCAATTTCACCGGCACGCCAGTTTTCTGCGCCATGTACGCGACCTCGAACAACCAGTATTTGGCCTCCCGCGCACCGAAGCTGCCGCCGGAGACCCACTCATGAATGGTCACGTTGGCCTTGTCGATCCCGCACACGGTTTGCGCCGCTTCCAGCGCCGAAGACGGCACCTGCACGCCGCCCCAATAGGTGATTGCCTTGTCCTTGACCTGCGCGGTGATGCAGATCGGTTCCAGCGGGTTTTGCACTTTGTAGGGCATGGTGTAATCGGCTTCGATCAGCTGCGCCGCACCCGCCCATTGCCCGGCGACATCACCGTGGGTCATGGCTTTGACGGTTTGTGCTGTTGGATCGCCGATCGCCTTGGCTTGCGCGCTGGCTAACTGCTCGCTGTCGAAGCCGGCCAGCGGTGAATCACTCCATTTGATCTCCAGCACTTTGCGCCCCTGCTGCGCGGCCCAAAAGGTATCCGCCAGCACGGCAACACCTTCCAGATTGCCGCCGAGCACGTCGGGACGTCCCGGAATCGCCAGCACTTTGCGCACGCCGGGCACCTGCAATGCAGCCGCCGAATCGACACTGAGCACTTTCGCGCCAACCACCGGCGCGCGCTGAATCACCGCCACCAGCATGTCCGGCAACTGCACGTCGATGCTGTACTTGAATCGCCCGCAGACCTTGGCCGCCGCATCGCGTTTGTGGCGCAGTTTGCCGATGTACTTGAACTGCGCCGGGTCTTTCAGCTTGACGTTGGTCGGCGCCGGCAGATTCGCCGCGACGCCGACCAGTTCGCCATAACCGAGGCTGCGTTTGCTGGCGCTGTGAACCACCCGGGCCTCTTCGGTGGTGCAACTGTCGGGGCTGACCTTCCACTGCTTCGCTGCCGCCGCAATCAATAGCGCCCGCGCCGTGGCACCGGCCATGCGCAAGCGATCGTATTCGAGGGAAACGCTGGTGCTGCCGCCAGTGGAAAACACCTTCCAGACCGGGTGAATGTAGGTCTCGAAAAACGGATCTTCCGGAGTGATGACCTGCACCGTCATCGGGTTGACGTCCAGCTCTTCAGCCACGCACGCGGCCAGTGCGGTTTGCGTACCGGTGCCGGAGTCGTGCTTGTGCACCACCAGCTTCACCGTACCGTCAGGGAAGATCCGCACCCAGGCATTCGGTTCGAACTCGTTAGCCGGCGCCATGGCTTTCGGGTCAGTGGCCGCCATGCCGCCCGGCAGATACAGGGCAATCGCCAGGCCTGAAGCCACCGTCGCCGCTTGCTTGAGAAAAACCCGGCGCGGCAGTTCGAGGCGAGTGTCGTCGATAAGGCTCATCACGCCTCCTTCGGCGCATTCGCCGCGCGTTTGATCGCTTTATTGATGCGCCCGTAGGTGCCACAGCGGCAGATATTCCCGGACATGGCATTGCGGATCGAATCATCGGTCACCGCCGCGCCAGTGTTAAGCAGCGCGGCGGCGGACATGATCTGCCCGGATTGACAGTAACCGCATTGCGGCACATCTTCGGCGATCCAGGCCAGTTGCAGCGGATGGTTTTCCGTCGCCGACAAGCCTTCGATGGTGGTGATGCTGTGGCCCGCGACGGCGGCCGCCGGCAACTGGCAGGAACGCACCGCGACACCGTCCAGGTGCACAGTACAGGCGCCGCACAGGCCCATGCCGCAACCGAACTTGGTGCCGGTGAGTTTCAGTTGATCACGCAGTACCCATAACAAGGGCATGGAGGAGGACGCTTCATCCAGCTCGCGTCGTTCGCCGTTAACCGTGAATGCAATCATTGTCAGGCTCCAAAAGAGCGGCCCGTCTTTGTGCGGGCCTGGTGACCGATTATTGGAACCCTGAGCCACACGCGGCCAGCGACGATTTCTGCCAACCGCTGTAAGCAGGACTAACAACATGTACAAGCGATACCCGTCGGTGCAGTCCATGAGCGCGTTTATCCACGCGGCGCGCAGCGGCAGTTTCTCCAGCGCTGCACGCAAACTTGATCTGACCCACAGCGCGATCAGCCAGCAGATTCGTGCGCTGGAAGATTTCATTGGCCAGCCGCTGTTCGTGCGTGAAGGTGGCGGCAGCAATCTGACTGATGCCGGGCAGTTGTTTGCCAGTGTGTTGTCGGATGGTCTGGCGCAGATTGACCGGGCGATCTCCTCAGTGAAAAACCGCAGCGTGGCGCAGCGTTTGACCCTGGATGTGGACAGCGAACTGGCGCAGAGCTGGCTCAATCCGCGCTTGCCGCAGTTGCTCGATGGGCTGCCGGATTACGAGGTGACGTTGCTGTCGATGCCGCGCAGTGATCGCAGCACGTTTGAGCGGGTCGATCTGGCGTTGCGCTATGGCTATGGCGATTGGGACGACTGCGAGATGACGCAGATTTGTGGCGATCGGGTGTTGGCGGTGGCTTCGCCAGCGTTGCTGGACCGGTATGGGTTGCAGGTGCCGTTGAGCCCGGCGCAGATTTTGGCGTTGCCGTTGTTGGGGTATACGCGGCGCTCGTGGATTCCGTGGCTGGATGCGGCCGGAATGACACCGACCGAACCGCCGGCGCGGGTGATTTTTGATAATGCGGCGAATTTGATTGCGGCTGCCGAGGCTGGCGTTGGCGCGGGGTTGGTGCGTGGATTGTTGGCGGCTGATGCGCTGCGCAGTGGGCGGTTGGTGGTGTTGAACGAGGCGCAGATTGCCGCGCATTACAACCTCTACGCGGTGTGGCCGCATGGGCAGGCTGAGCGTGTGGCGCCGGTGGTTGAAATCATCAAACAGTTGGCTTTGTGTACGCTTGAAATCCAGCCCTCACCCTAACCCTCCCGAAACGTCGGACCGCCCAGAGGTAGAGGGGACCGACCGTGGGATATTGACGAATTACGCCGACTTGAGAGATCAGCTTTGAATCCATAATCGACTCGGTCTTTCAGGTCGATGCATCGCGAAAAACACCTCGGTCGGCCCCCTCTCCCTCAGGGAGAGGGCTGGGGTGAGGGTAGCTTTTGACCTGCCCATATCGAACGCATATCACCACCCCGCCCAATTAATATTGTACGAACCCAACCCCGCCTTCCAATACTCGCCCTCAGCAGCCACCCACCCGGGCCGGATGCGAACAGGCGAGGGAATGCGCGAGTCTTGCGCATAGAAACGGCCGATTGCCCGGGACGTGGATGCCGAGAGCCGCAAGGCTCCCTTCCCCGCTATCAGGAGATCGACTGCAATGATCATCGATATCAGCTGCTATCCCACGGATCTCGTGGACCTCGCCTGGAGGCATGACGGTGACCCGTTCACCGGCGAGCGTCTGCTGGAGATGATGGATGGCCCGTACATGGTCAACGGCAAGCCGCGCCGCATTGACAAAGCCTTCATCCAGCCGCCGCAAGGCAACACGATTTACACCTGGACCGACGGCGACCTGACCGGCCGTGAATCCATCGACGCCTACATGGCCTACACCCTGAAAATGGTCCAGACCTACCCGGATCGTTTCATCGGCTGCTTCGTCTACAACCCGCGCTGCGGCGTGGAAAACGGCGTCGAGGCGATCGAGCGCTACGTCAAGGAACACGGTTTCGGCATGGTGCAGATGCAGGCCAACATGCACGCCTACCGTCCTGACCGTGCGCTCGACTGGGTGCGCCCGTGCTTCGAGAAATGCGCCGAACTGGGCATCCCGGTCAAGCTGCACACCGGCGACGGGCCTTACAGCATCCCGTCGGAATGGGTGCCGATGATCAAGGAATTCCCCAACGTCAATTTCATCATGGCCCACTTCGGTGTGCAGACCGGCGGCGTCTACGTGTTCGAACCGATGCAATGGGCGATGGAATTGCCCAACGTCTACTGCGAGTCAGGCTGGTGCCTGCAATCGCGGATCGTCGAGTTCGCCAAGGTCTTGCCGACGCACAAGATCCTCTTCGGCACCGACACGCCGCCGAACGAACCGGGCATGTGGCTGCGCCTGCTCGAAGTGCTCTGCCACGAGCCGCCACAAGGCCTGAACCTCGACGAAGACACCCTCGAAGACTACTTGGGCAACAACACCGCGCGGATGATCGGCCTCAAGCCAACCCCGCCACCGCGTTCCGTTTCCGAAGCAGAGGCGCAACTCAAGCGCCCCGTCACCACCCAACTGGCCAGGAGCTGAACCGATGATTATCGACACCCATCTGCACCCCACCAACCTGGTCGACGAGGCCTGGCGCCACACCGGCGAACCGTTCACCGGCGAGCGCATGCTCAAGTTGATGGACGGCCCGTACATGATCAACGGCAAACCACGCCGCATCGACATGGGTTTCATCCAGCCGCCACCGGGCAACACCGGTTATCGCGACGGCAACCGCCGGGGTCGCGAAGGCGTGCGCGATTACATGTCGTACATCGCCGAACTGTGCATGAAGTACCCGGATCGCTTCATCGGCAACTTCAACTTCAACCCGCGCTGGGGACCGGAAAACGGTGCGGCGGAGCTGGAATTCCACATCAAGGAATACGGCTTCAAGATGCTCAAACTGCACGCCAACATGCACGGCTATCGCCCGGATCGTGCACTCGACTGGTTGCGTCCGGCGATGAAGGTTTGCGCCAAGTACAACATCGTTGTGCTGATCCACACTGGCGACGGCCCGTACACGATTCCAACGATGTTCTACCCGATCATCCGCGAGTTCCCGATGGTCAATTTCATCATCGGCCACTTCGGTATTCAGACCGGTGGCAACTACTCGTTCGAAGCGTTCTGGATGGCGATGGACACGCCGAACGTGTACTGCGAATCGGGCTGGTGCTTCCAGTCGCGGATCGTCGAATTCGCCAAGGAACTGCCGCGCAACAAGATCGTGTTCGGCACGGATTCGCCACCGAACGAACCGGGGATGTGGCTGAGGGAACTGGAGGTGTTGTGCTCACCGGCACCGCAGGGGTTGGGGATTGATGAGGATCATCTCGAGGACTACCTGGGCAACAACATCGCCCGGTTGTGCGGGATCGAACCGACGCCACCGCCCAAAGACCTGGCCGAGGCCGACATACGCCTGACCACCACCTACCTGTAGCGATACACATAACCTGTGGGAGCGAGCTTGCTCGCGAATGCGGTGTGCCATTCAACAACGATGGTGACGGAACCAATGCCTTCGCGAGCAAGCTCGCTCCCACAGGGTTCGTTGCCAGGATTTAAAAGCACAGCGACTTTACAGGCACGAAGATGACCCGGCGTTCGTTCGTCCGGCAGGCCAACGGCTGGCCGTTTGAACGCCCTCTCACCCCTGCGTGCCTGCTTTTTACGAGGTGACACCATGACCCGTTCGACGCTCGGCGATTCTCAGGACTTTCACGTGTTCATCGACGCCTATCGCCGTGAGTACCCGGACGATGTGCTGACTGTTACCCAAGCGATTTCCGCCGATCAGGACGTCACCGCCCTGGTCGATGCCCTCGCCGCCCAAGGCCGCGATCCACTGCTGATCTGCGAAAACGTCGGCAACCTCCGCGTGCCGGTGGCGACCAATCTGTTCGCCTCGCGAACCCGCATCGCCCGGCTGTTCGGCGTAACGCCGGCGCAACTGCACGAAACCTTTCAAACCCGCGCCAACCAACCCATCGCACCGCGTTATGTAGAAAGCGGCCCGATCCTCGATGAAGTCTTCGAAGGCGAAGCGCTGGATCTGGCGCTGCTGCCAATGCTCAAGCATTTCGACAGCGATCGCGGCCCGTACATCACCAACGCGATCATTGTTGCCGAAGACCCGCTGACCGGCATCGCCAACATGAGCTATCACCGCTCGATGCGCCACGCCCGCCAGGCCCTCGCCACCAGCCTGCACTCACGCGGTCACCTGTGGCGGATGCTGCAAACCGCGCGCGAACGTGGTGAAGAATTGCGTGTGGCGATGGTGGTGGGCGCGCATCCGCTGTTCATGCTCGCCGCCGCCGCGCGTTTGCCTTATGGCGCCGATGAACGCGCCGTGGCTGGCGGCCTGTTCGGCGCGCCGCTGGAGCTGGTGAAAACCCCGCGCTACGGCATCGGCGTGCCGGCGTTCGCCGAGTTCGTGCTGGAAGGTGCCATCGACCCGGCGGCCTACGCCGAGGAAGGCCCGTTCGGTGAATTCAGCGGTTACTCCTCGGATCGTTCGACCAACAATGTGCTGCGTGTCGACACCCTGTTAAAGCGCAAAGACGCCTGGCTGGTCGACGTCATGGGCGGGCGCTACGCCGAGCATCTGACCCTCGCCCGCCTGCCCCGCGAAGCCGAGATGAGTGAAAAGCTCAAGGCACGTTTCCCCGCCGTGACCGCTGTGCATTACCCCAATTCCGGCACGCACTTTCACTGCTACGTCGCGCTGGATCAGAGCCGCGATGGCGAGGCGCGGCAGATCATGCTGGCGCTGCTCGGCTGGGATCCGTACCTGAAAACCGTGATCGCGGTGGACAGCGATATCGACATCAGCGATGACAGCCAGGTGTTGTGGGCGCTGGCCACGCATTTCCAGCCGCATCTGGATATTTTCACCATCGATGGCTTGCCGGGCAGCCCGCTCGATCCTTCGTCCTCGGTCAACGGCACCACGTCGCGGATGGGCCTGGATGCGACTCGCGGTTCCGGGTTTGACGGGATCAAGGCGCGGCTCGATCAGGAAGTTCTGGAGCGCGCGCGGAGTTTGCTCAAAGGGCTTGAATCGTGAACCGGCAACGGCTGGTGGTCGGCATCAGCGGTGCGTCCGGCTTCATCTATGGCGTACGCCTTTTGCAATTGCTCGCTGAACTGGATATCGAAAGCCACCTGATCATCAGCCGCGCCGCGCTGCTGACCATGGCCCACGAGACCGACTACAAACTCGCTGACGTCACTGCGCTGGCCAGTCATTACCACCGCGCCGATGACGTCGCCGCCGGGATCGCAAGCGGTTCGTTTCGTTGTCTGGGGATGGTGGTTGCGCCGTGTTCGATGAGGACGCTGGCGGAGATTGCCACTGGCACTTCCTCGGGACTGATCGGCCGCGCCGCCGACGTCACCCTCAAGGAGCGCCGCACGCTGGTGTTGATGGCCCGCGAAACCCCGCTGACCCTCGCCCACCTGCGCAACATGACCGCCGTCACCGAGATGGGCGGGATCATCGCCCCGCCAGTGCCGGCCTTCTACGCCCGCCCGGAGAACCTCGCGCAAATGGTCGACCACAGCCTCGGCCGCGTGCTCGACCTGTTCGGCCTCGATGCCGGCGTCGCTCGCCGATGGCAAGAACACCAAGAACCCTGTGGGAGCGAGCTTGCTCGCGAAAGCGGTGGAACAGTCGCCATCACTGCTGAATGACACACCGCCTTCGCGAGCAAGCTCGCTCCCACAATAAAGCAGCATCACCCGAATTCAGTGTGCACCGGTCAATCAAAGGAGCCTCACCATGAACACCCCATTCAACGCCCCAACCCGCAACACCAAAATCCCCGTGACCATCCTCACCGGTTTCCTCGGTGCCGGTAAAACCACCCTGCTCAATTACATCCTCAAGGAAAACCACGGCCGCAAAATCGCCGTGATCGAAAACGAATTCGGTGAAGTCGGCATCGACGGCGACCTCGTCCTCAGTTCCGAGACCGAAGAAATCTACGAAATGGTCAACGGCTGCGTGTGCTGCACCGCCGAAGTTCGCGAGGACCTGGTGCGCATCGTTCGCGAACTGGTCGCGCGCCCGGTGCGGCTTGATCACATCCTTATCGAGACCAGTGGCCTCGCCGATCCGTACCCGGTGGCGCAGAGCTTTTTCATCAATGACCCGATTGCCGAGGAAGTCGAACTCGACGCCATCGTGACCATGGTCGACGCCAAGCACATCGCCCAGCATCTGGAGGACTTGCAACTGGATGGCGTCGATAACCAAGCGGTGGATCAGATTGTCTGCGCCGACCGGATCGTCATCAACAAGGTCGATCTGGTCAGCACTGAAGAAGTGGAAACCCTGCGCGGCAAGATCCGTGGCTTGAACGCCACGGCGGATCTGGTGACCTCGACCCATGCGCAAATCGACCTGACGAAAATCCTTGGCATCGGCGCGTTCGAATGCACGCAGAAGCTGATGGAAATCGGCGCGGATCAGCACGATCACCACGACCATGAGCATCACGCTGAGCACTCTATTGAAGAGCAGGACCACCAACACGATCCAAGCGTGTCATCGGTGGGTATCGCCGTGGACGGCGCGGTCAACCTGATGGCGTTCCACCGCTGGATCAGCGAGCTGCGCTCCTCCCAGGCCGACAACCTGTACCGCATGAAAGGCGTGCTGGCGGTGGCCAACGAAGACCAGCGCTACGTGCTGCAAGGCGTGCACAGTCTGGTGGAATTTCGCGCCTCGACCGCGTGGGGCACGGAGCCCCGCTCGAGCAAGATCGTGTTCATCGGCCGCGACCTGGACCGCGCGGCACTGAACCAGGGCTTCGCCGCCTGCCTGGCAGGCTGAAACAAGGCATCGAAGCCGGTGGATGGCGGCTTCGCAGCACGAATGACTGATGTTCGCCACTTGGGGCTGCACAAATCCCTGTGGGAGCGAGCTTGCTCGCGAAGAGGCCGTCACATTCAACCTCTCAGTTGACTGACATATCGCCTTCGCGAGCAAGCTCGCTCCCACAGGGTTCCACTGCGTCCTTGAGCTAATCGGCATCAGACGAATACCCCTCTCTACCGCATAAAAACAGCCAGAGGTGTTTCCCCATGTCGTCAGCCACATCCCCATCAAAAACCGCATCCACCGTGCACCCCGTCGACCGGATTTTGCCGGTGCGACAGATGCTCACCCTCGGCCTGCAACACATGGCCGTCTCGTACATCGGCGCCATCGCCGTGCCGTTGATTGTCGCCAGTGCTCTGAAAATGTCCCACGCCGACACGGTGGTGCTGATCAGCACCACGCTGTTCTGCTCTGGCATCGCCACGCTTTTGCAAACTGTCGGCTTCTGGAAATTCGGCGTGCGCCTGCCGATCCTGCAAGGCGTGGCGTTCAGCAGCGTCGGCCCGGTGATCGCCATCGGCAGCAACCCGGAGGTTGGGTTCGCCGGGGTCTGCGGGGCGGTGATCGGCGCGGGGATTTTCACCATGCTGATGGCGCCTTTCGTCGGTCGATTGCGGCGATTTTTTCCGCCCGTGGTGACCGGCTGCATCGTCACCGTGATCGGTTTGCAGCTGTTCCCGATTGCCTATGAATGGGTCGGTGGCGGGCGCAACGCGAGCAACTTCGGCGCCCCGGCGTTCCTCGGTGTGGCGGTGGTGGTGTTGCTGACGATTCTGCTGGTCAACCGTTATGGCAGCCCGCTGCTGCGCAACATGGCAGTGTTGATCGGCATGCTGATCGGCGCCGGTCTGGCCTACGGTCTGGGCATGGGCAGTTTTCACAGCGTCGAAGAAGCGCCATGGCTGACCGTGCCCTACCCGTTCTACTTCGGTTTGCCGACCTTCAGCCTGATCCCCATCGCGACCATGGTCGTGGTGATGATCGTGCAGATGGTCGAGTCGATGGGCCTGTTCGTGGCCATCGGCGATATCGTCGAAAAACCGGTGGAAGACAAACAGGTGATCAACGGCCTGCGCGCCAATGGCCTGGCCAGCACCATCGCCGGCATGTTCGCCGCGTTTCCGTTTATCGCCTTCATGGAAAACGTCGGCCTGGTGATTCTTACCGGCGTGCGCAGCCGTTGGGTGGTCGCGGTCAGCGGCTTGCTGATGTGCTCGATTGCCTTGGTGCCGAAGGCCGGCGCGATCATCGCTTCGATGCCGACCGCCGCCCTCGGTGGTGCCGGCATCGCCATGTTCGGCGTGGTGGCGGCGGCGGGCATTCAGACCCTCGCCAAGGTCGATTACGAACGCAACCGTTACAACGTGCTGATCGTCGGCTTCACCATCGCCGCCGCGCTGGTGCCGGTGCTCGCGCCAACCTTGTTCAAACAACTCCCCGAGTGGTCGCAGCCGTTCCTGCACAGCAGCGTGGTTATCGCTTGCCTGGTGTCGGTGCTGCTCAACGCCGCGCTGAATGGCGTCAGCGTGGCGCAAACCACCGCCAGCAAATCCGCCTCGCACATCCTTTAGTTTGGAGCTGCCCATGACTCAACTTCAGAACATCCTGATCAAGCATCCGGTCGCGGTGATGACCGGCCTGCGCGGCCCTCGCGCGCGGGCCGGGGCCGTGGACATCCGCGTGGTCAACGGTCGCATCGCCGAAATGGCCGCGAACCTTGAACCACAACCCGGCGAACGGCTGATCGACGCGCGCAACTGCGTGGTCTATCCCGGCTGGATCAACACCCACCATCACCTGTTCCAGAACCTGCTCAAAGCCGTGCCCGCAGGTCTGAATCAGGATCTGCAAGGCTGGCTGGCGAGCGTGCCCTACCCGCGCCTCAACCGTTTTACCCCGCAACTGGCGCGCATCGCCGCGCGTCTGGGCATGGTCGAATTGCTGCTGTCCGGCGTCACCACCTGCGCCGATCACCATTATCTCTACCACGCTCACGGCAGCACCGAGACCGGTGACTTACTGTTCGATATGGCCCATGAATTTGGCCTGCGATTCGTGCTCTGTCGTGGTGGCGCGCTGGAGTCGGCGAGCGCGCACCCGGGCTTCTCGAAAACCGCGCTGCAACCGGAAAGCCTCGAGCAAATGGTCGGCGATATCGAGCGGCTGAAATCGCTTTACCACCAGGACAAACCGGATGCGATGCGCCGCGTCGTCGTCGCCCCGACCACGCCAACCTTTTCGCTGCCGCCCACCCTGCTGCGCGAACTCGCCCACACCGCGCGCGGCCTCGGCTTGCGCCTGCACACGCACTTGTCGGAAACGCAGAACTACGTGAATTTCTGCCGCGAAAAATACAACTGCCTGCCGGTGGAATTCGTCGCCGAACACGAGTGGCTCGGCCCCGACGTCTGGTTTGCCCACGCCGTGCACCTGCAACCAGGCGAAATTCGCATGCTCGCGCAGACCGGTACTGGCATCTCCCACTGCCCGGTAAGCAACGCCCGGCTGGGCAGCGGCGTGGCGCCGGTGCCGCAGATGTACGAAGCCGGCGTACCGATTTCCCTGGGCGTGGATGGTGTGGCCTCCAATGAGTCCGGAAGCATGGTCGGCGAGGCCAACACCGCGTGGCTGATCCACCGCGCCGAACAAGGCGCCTCGGCGACCACGGCGGAAGATGTCATTCACTGGGGCACCGCGGGTGGCGCGCAGGTGCTTGGCCTCGGCGCCGTTGGCACACTTGAAGTCGGTCAGGCGGCGGATCTGGTGATCTACAGCCTCGACCATCCACGGTTCTATGGCTTCCACGACAGTGCCGTTGCACCGGTGGTGGCGGGTGAACCGATCACGGTGAAATACAGCCTGGTGGGCGGCAGGATCGTAGTCGACAACGGCGTGATTCCGGGTCTGGATATCGAACGCATGCGCGCCGAGGCGTGGGAAGGCGTCCAACAACTGATGAACGTCGACGACTGATTTCCAATTCACCACAACTTCAATGTGGGAGCGAGCCTGCTCGCGAAGGCATACTGTCAGCCACTGCAACATTGACTGATCCAACGCTTTCGCGAGCAGGCTCGCTCCCACATAAAGCCGTCGCATTCGCGACTTCCGGCTTTGTCGACTAACGTTAATACCTCATCGGATTGAGCCCCTGCCCGCAACACCGGGCTCTTGATCAAGGAGAGACTGATGACGTCGCGTCGCAACATCGAACAGACCTACCGCACCTGGTCCAGCCCGATTCTGCTGGAGCTGAAAAAACGTGAACACCAAATGGCGCCGGTCGAGCGTCAGGCACTTGAGAATGTTTTGCTGGAAAGGAGGTTGCTGGACATCGGCGGCCCTGAGGGTATTGAACGTCGTCGAAACAGCGGTGCCTGACACTGCGCTTTCGCGAGCAGGCTCGCTCCCACAGGGTTTGGGGTTGCTCACAACATTTGTGTTCATCCGCAATCACTGTGGGAGCGAGCCTGCTCGCGAAGAGGCCGGTGCAGACACCTTGATCATTGAGGCCGACGCACCGCCCTCACCCGCCCACTGTCGCCGCCACCGCAATAGAAACGATCCGCACCGTCCGCCTCCAGCCCGGAGACACCTTGTCCCTCGGGCATCTTCAGCGACTCGATAACCTTTCCGTCCTGCGGATCGATCCGCCGCAGTTCACTCTCATCCCCCTCCCAAGTGCCATGCCACAAGGCACCATCTACCCAGGTCACCCCAGTGACAAAACGGTTCGACTGCAGCGTGCGCAGGATCTCGCCGGTCTGCGGATCGACCTGATGAATCTTGCGCTCGCGATACTGGCCTACCCATAACGAGCCGTCCGCCCAGGCCATGCCTGAGTCACCACCATTGCCCGGTGCCGGAATTGTATGCAGAACGCGGCCGCTGGCCGGGTCAATCTTGTGAATGTGGCGGTCGGCAATCTGGTAAAGATGCTGGCCGTCGAAAGCGGTCCCGCCATCAGCGCCAACCTTGATCGTGCGCACGGTTTCGCCAGTGGCCGGATCCAGTGCGTTGAGTTGACCGTCGCTGGCAAACCAGACCTGCTGGCCATCGAATGTCACGCCGTGAATGCCCTTGATGTCGTCAAAAGGACCGTACTCGCGAAGGACTTCTGCATTTGCTTGTTTCATGGCAACTTCCTCGTGGATGTGTGGGTCCAGCCTAGCCATTGCCCAGCGACACCGGGAGTAACAAGATCGTCGCGAAACCCGGCAGCGGCGGCGTCATCCAGCGCCGCGCCCGGCCGACACCGAACGCCTGCACTTTGTCCGCCTGCGCCAGAGCCTCCAATGCGCGTTGCACCTGGCGCTGGCTGTTGCCCAACGCCAGTG
This sequence comes from Pseudomonas sp. AIG, assembly GCF_977020205.1. Classification (NCBI taxonomy): domain Bacteria; kingdom Pseudomonadati; phylum Pseudomonadota; class Gammaproteobacteria; order Pseudomonadales; family Pseudomonadaceae; genus Pseudomonas; species Pseudomonas sp. AIG. The sequence goes on from NZ_CDROCK010000005.1 coordinate 175,797, forward strand.
CCAACGCCGAACTCGACCAGGCCTCGCCGTCGGCGAGCAAGGCCAGCAACGCCGCGTATTTGTCCTCGACCGGCAGCGTCAGCAATGCCACATCTGTGGCCACCAGCGCAAAGCCCCTCGGCGTTGCGGCGATATTCACCAGCGGCTTCAGTGCCGCACGCAATCGGCCAATTTCGACCCGCAGGCGAGCACGGTGCGATTCATCCGTGAGGGGAAAACCAAAGGCTGTGGCGAACAGCGTTTCGCGCGCCACATCGGCCGGCCAGGCTTGCGCGAGTAATCGAGCGAGATTGAACAGCACCGGCCGCGTGGCCAGCGCCACCGTCATGCCGGCACCGCGCACGCTATAGCGGCAAGCGTCGACGATCAGTGTCGACGAGTTGAACAACACTTCAACCTGAGCCAGATTCACCAGTTTCGCCTGACCGGTAACGATCAACCGCGCTGCCGGCGCGGCGAGCATGTGCCTGGCGTGATCGACCTCGGCGCTCAGTGCGGCGATCCCGGCCTGTTGCGCCGCAACCTGCGCCCGAGCCAGCGCCGCACTGGCGGTGTGTGCCTGGACTCGACGCACGGCAATCCCGGCAGCGATCAGCTCATGGGCGGTTCGCAGCGCCGGCGGCAGCGGCGCCGGATCAATTTCACCCAGCAACGTTTCGGCCTCATCCAGTTCGCCGATCAACAGCAACCGACGAATCTGCAAATAGCGCGCGTGCGCCGCATTCCCCCCGTCACCGTGCGCCTGCAACACCTGGCGCGCCGCCTCCAGCGCCTTCACCGGCCAGCCCAGATCTCGCGCCGCCAGCGCGACCTCGGCCTCGGCGACCACGCAGCGCGCCCGCGACAGCGGTTCATTGCTGCCGAACGCCTTTATCGCCCGTTGCAGCAACGCCTTGGCGCGGGGCAGATCACCGAGCTGAGCCATGGCAATTGCGCGCAGGGCCAGCGCTGGCGGGTCATCACGCAGAGCAACGTAGTTCAACGCGCCTAGCGGGTCACCAGCAGACAGCGCGCGGCCGGCGGCGTTGATCAGCGAATCCATGGCTCGTCCGTCCTCGATGGCTGAATCGTGAGCTGAGTCTGATCGCTGATTATGGCGCGTTTGGACGCTTGATCGGCTGTTTCAGTTGTTGCAACATCGGCACAGCTTTTCCAATGGATGGAGTCGAGCATGCTGGATGCAAACGCTAGCCACATTACCTTCACTGTCGAAGGCGCCAACGCCGACCTGCAAGTGTTTAGCTTTGTTGGTCGTGAAGCCATCAACCAACCGTTCCGTTTCGACCTTGAACTCGTCAGCGCGCGCCCCGACCTCAAACTCGAAGAGCTGCTGCACAAGCCCGGCGTCCTGACTTTCGGCCCGACCGGCGAAGGCAAGATCCACGGTCTGGTCTATCGCATCGAGCAAGGCGACTCCGGCAAGACCCTGACCCGTTACAGCCTCAGCCTGGTGCCACAACTGGCCTACCTGCGGCACAACCATGATCAGCAGATCTTCCAGCAACTGACCGTGCCGAAGATCATCGCCCAGGTGCTGGAAGATCGCGGCATTCTCGCCGACGCCTACAGCTTCCAGCTCAACGCCGAATACCCGGAACGCGACTACTGCGTGCAGTACGACGAATCCGACCTGCATTTCATCCAGCGCCTGT